>NZ_CP048661.1 GCF_015218165.1 Acinetobacter piscicola
GATGAAATGTTTTAAGATTTTATCTTGTGTATATAGAAATCGTCGTAAAAGACTAAACCTGCGGTTTAATTTACTTGCTGGCATATACAATTTAGATTGGGTGAAAGATAAACAATTAAATTGATTGAAAAATGATTTATGAAGGAAGTCTAATGAAAAAAGCAAAGGGTGTGAAGAGAATTAATTCAAAATTATAATGAAGCACATATAACTAGGAAAACTAAAAATTAGTTATTTTTAGTATGGTGTAACTAAGATTAATTAATTTTTTTAAATCGAATGATAAATATATTTATTGTTTTTAATTTATTCTTTACCATTTTCAAATTTTTAAATAATCCGAAAAGACTATTTTAAACTTTAGGGTTACATATGCTCCTTAGTATATTTGCAACAATAGTACTGGAAAGATTCATGTAATAATGCTTAAAACTCTCTAATTAGTTAGGGAGGCATTGGAATTGGAGAAAAAAGTAAAGTGCCCACTAGCAAATGTGGTTATTGGAGGAATTATCTCATCAACCCTTCTTATGTTGGTTTTATTACCAATATTGTCCCGGTGGATAAATGAAAAGAAAGCTTCTTGACCAATTATAGTAAGCAATTTTTAGCAGAAATATTGAGGCTTACTCAAGTCTCTCAGCTAATCGTAAATAGAATAAGGAAACTATTGTATGTCAGAAGATCATTCTCAGAGCCACGCGGCTGTTACTGAAGAGAATAGTAAGAAGCTAATATTTACTGTAGGTTTGACCACTACGTTTTAATCGTAGAAATTATAACCGTTTTTATTACTCAAAGTTTAACTTTTGTGATTATCTAAAAACACATAGCGGTCGAATGGCCATATTAACTGACTTAAAATCAGTCGCATACTTTAATGTAGCGGTTCTGATAGCACAAAAGTTCGCAGCATGAAAACGGAACCGGCATAATTGATTTATAGTGAACCCATACACTAAGCATAATGATTTAGAGGACGATAATCCCAATGAAAAAATTCCTTTTAGGAGCTGTTGCCGCATCTGTTTTGGCCTTTTCAGGCAATGCTATGGCCAATTTTGTGGCAGGTCAGGACTATCAGGTGGTCGCAAAACCAGTCAAAGTCGAAAAACCGGGCAAAATTGAGGTACGTGAATTCTTCTGGTATGGCTGTGGTCACTGTTTCACGTTGGAACCGCATATGCAGGACTGGTTGAAAAAATTACCCAAAGATATCCGTTTTGTACGTACACCTGCTGCAATGAACCCGCTTTGGGAACAGGCTGCACGTGCTTATTATGTTTCAGAAGCCCTGGGTGTGCGTCAAAAAGCACATTTACAGTTATTCCATGATATTCATGACAAGCAGCGTCCAATTTTAGAACAGGCACAATTGGCCAAGTTCTATACCCGTTATGGTACTTCTGAAGAGAAATTTAACACGACTTATAAATCATTCCCGATTTCGTCAAAAATTGCTCAGGCAAAAAATTTGACTGCTCAATATCAGTTAAGCGGTGTACCAGCGGTGACCGTGAATGGTAAATATATTGTGCAGGGCAATGATGCCAAAGTAATTCAGGTGGTGAATTACCTGATTGAAAAAGAGCGTAAAGCCAAATAAGACGCGATTGATTATCTCTAAAAAAAACCTGCATCGAATCTGCAGGTTTTTTTATTTAAACTGGAGGAATGGTTATTTACGTCCTGACTGCCGGATCTGGTGTTTCTATCGGCGGGCGATACCAGTGTAAAATTCCTCGGAATAAGAGCTGCATCTGCAACACGCTTTGCGCTTTAAAGTCATGGGATTGAATATGAATCGTGGATGGCTTTGTTGCACAAACCTATCTGTAAAGGGTTTTTCAGCGATATAATTTTCAAATGAAGAAGCCTGCACACAAAATCTACCGCACAACCAATTGGCCCGCATATAACCGAGCACTCATGAGTCGCGGAAATATTGCCATTTGGTTTGATCCTGCTACGCAATGGTATGCTCCGTCCATCGGTAAACAAGGGCGAAATCAAACCTACTCCGACGCAGTCATCCAATGCTGCTTAATGATTAAATCCTTATTCCGTCTGTCTTTACGTATGGTCACTGGCTTTGTGCAAAGTCTGATTAAACTTTGCGGATTAAATTGGATAGCTCCAGATTACACCACGCTTTGTAGAAGACAAAAGCATATTGATATTGTAATCAGCTACCAAAAAAGTAGCGATGGGCTGCATCTACTCATGGACTCTACAGGCATGAAGTTTCTAGGTGAGGGCGAATGGAAACGCAAGAAACATGGACCTGAATATCGTCGCCAATGGCGTAAACTTCATATTGGTATAGATGCTAAAACCCTACAAATACGAGCAGTTCAGCTTACAACCAATAATGTCAGTGATTCACAGGTGCTTGGTGATTTACTTAATCAGATTCCACAAGATGAGCGGATTGACTCTGTTTATACCGATGGAGCTTATGACACCAAGCAATGCCGTCAGGTCATTGCAGATCGGCAAGCGCATGCGGTGATTCCACCTAGAAAAAATGCGAAACCATGGAAAGATACAAAGAGTAGCTCGCTAGAGCGAAATGAATTACTTCGAGCAATTAAACGTTTAGGCAGGACACTATGGAAAAAATGGTCAGGCTATCATCGGCGAAGTTTGGTTGAAACTAAGATGCATTGCATCAAATTATTAGGAGATAAACTCAGTGCAAGGAGTTTTGATAGCCAAGTCAATGAGATCCATGCACGTGTGGCAGTCCTTAACAGATTTACGGAATTAGGTCGACCACTTACCCAAGTTACGCCTTAAATTTGGCTCAATTAGGGGCGCTTTGCATTTCAAATCTTTGTGCAACAAAGCCAATGTATATAAAAAATGGTTAAATAATTGCAAGGGGGGCTTTAAAACGTTTTAATCGTAAAGCATTTCCTAGTACAAATATTGACGAGAGAGCCATTGCACCAGCAGCAAATACAGGAGAAAGTAGCAGTCCAAATTGCGGATAAAGTACACCTGCTGCAATAGGAATCAGAGCTGCATTGTAAACAAATGCCCAAAATAAATTTTCACGAATATTGGTTATAGTCGCTTTGCTTAAAGCGATAGCATTTGGCACTCCTTTCAGGTTGCCAGACATCAAAACCACATCAGCAGCTTCAATAGCTACGTCTGTACCTGTACCTATTGCTAAACCAATATCTGCTTCTGCAAGTGCAGGGGCATCATTAATGCCATCTCCAACATATGCGAGTTTACCATATTGATTTTTTAATTTTTTAACGGCCTCTATTTTACCTTCTGGTAAGACTTCTGCAATAACCTCATCAATACCTAGTTTTTTTGCAATCGCTTGAGCTGTATGACGGTTATCACCTGTAATCATGGCAACCTTTAAACCTAACTGATGTAACGCTTCAATTGCAGCAAATGTTGATTCTTTAATTGGATCTGCTACAGCAATAATGGCAGCAAGTTTCTGGTCAATCGCAACATAGAGAGGGGTTTTTCCTTCTTCTCCCAAACGATCCGAAAATTGAGAAAAAACATTAGGATTCAAACCTAGTTTTTCCATATATCGATCTGCACCAATATGAACCAAATGTTCAGACACCGTTGCTTCTATTCCATAGCCCGTGACTGACTTGAAATCAGCAACAGGAGACAGAATTAATTCCTTATCTATAGCGGCTTGTACAATTGCTCGAGCAATAGGATGCTCAGACTTTGATTCAACGGCTGCCATAAGTGAAAGTACGGCATTGTATTCAAACCCTTCTAAGACATGCAGATCGGTTAAAATTGGTTTCCCTTCAGTCAGGGTCCCTGTTTTATCAACAGCAACCACTTTAGTTTCTTTGAGCAGCTGCAAAGCTTCCCCTTTACGGAATAAAACACCCATTTCAGCACCACGCCCAGTTCCCACCATGATTGATGTAGGCGTTGCAAGTCCCATTGCACAAGGACATGCAATAATGAGTACCGCAACTGCATTAACTAAGCTAAACGTTAGGGCTGGCTCAGGGCCGAAGATAAACCAAGTAATAAAAGTTAAAAGAGAGAGACCCATTACTACAGGTACAAACCACATGGTAATTTTATCAACCAATGCCTGAATAGGCAGCTTGGAACCCTGTGCCTGTTCAACCATTCGGATGATTTGAGAAAGCACTGATGAACTACCAACAGAGGTGGCTTTGATATTTAAGCTGCCACTTTGGTTAATTGTTCCTCCTACCACAGTAGAGCCTATCGTTTTTTCAACGGGCATAGGCTCGCCAGTAATCATGGATTCATCAATAAAACTTTGGCCGTGAATAACTTCACCATCGACAGGGATACGCTCGCCTGGTCTAATCTCTACAATCGTTCCTGTTTGAACTTCGGCAATCGGAACTTCTATCACCTGATTATTGAGCTGTATTCTGGCAACTTTAGGCTGCATTCCAACTAGATGTTGAATTGCTAAAGACGTTCGGCCTTTTGCCTTGGCTTCAAAAAATCTACCTAATAGAATTAAAGTGATAATAACCGCTGCAGCTTCATAATAAACATTGACCGTGCCTTGTGGCAGGACACTTGGAAAGAAAGTAGCAACCACTGAATAAAGATAAGCAGCCAATGTTCCTACAGCCACCAAGGAATTCATGTCTGGTGCTAAGCGGAATAAACTTGGGATGCCCTTTTTGAAGAAGCGTCGGCCTGGAAAAATTAATGCTACTGTGGTCAAGAAAAATTGCATTAACCAGCTATTTTGTTGGCCAATGTTATCCATCATAAACGTATGAAAGGCGGGAATCAGGTGTGATCCCATTTCTAAAATAAAAACGGGTAGAGTCAATAAGACTGACAGAATTAAATCTTTTTTAAGTTTTTCTAATTCAATATTCTTTTTATCTTGAAAGCTTTCCGTAGTTTGATGAACTGACTTTGCTTCAAACCCTGCTTTGGTGACGGCCTGAATTAACGAGTCACGAGTGACAGATGAGCTTGCCTGAATAGTCGCTTTTTCAGTAGCCAGATTTACATGAGCTGATTCCACACCCTCAACAGATTTTAAGGCCTTTTCTACTCGACCTACACAAGAAGCACATGACATACCCTCAATCGTAAGCTCTATTGGTTGCAGCGCTTCCACTTCGTAGCCTGCTTTTTCTACGGCTTTAATTAAAGTAGCGCGATCAAGTGGTTGATGCGCATAAATGACTGCTTTTTCGGTAGCCAGATTTACATGAGCCGATTCAACACCCTCAACAGATTTTAAAGCTTTTTCCACACGGCCTACACAAGAAGCACATGTCATCCCCTCAATCTCTAATGTTTCACTGTAGTGTGGCGTATCAGTCATTTCGGTACTCATATACGATCTCTATCATTTAGATATGCTGAGTTCTATATGCGAAGATCAGCTCGAACCAAGATTAGGGGGAATTCAGGGATTACTTTTATTTCAAGCAAGTACAGGTTTTATCTGTACGATGAGGAAAATAAGAGAGAGTAAAAGTGGTAAGGAATTCCCACTGTTACTCTAACAGAGATTAAGCAGGATCAGCTGTAAATCCACGCTCACTGAGAGTGGCAATGACTTGATCCTGACTCACCGTTGTGTTGATTTCAACAATACGGTTTTGTAAATCAATATCGAGTGAGGCATTCGAGTCGAGCTCTTTAATTGCGGTAGTAATGCCGCGTGCACAACCACCACAAGTCATATTAGCGATGTGAAATTTCATATGTTGCTCCTTTTTAACAAAACATTTGTTTAAAACATTAGAACAGTAACTCTAAACTTTCACCATACAACCAGCCTTTTTCTGAATCAGTTACTCGCTGTAACTTGGTCTGTTTACAACCTTACAGTTTTCTTCAGAGTATTCCAAAGAAGAGTGTTCTAATGACTACAGTAAAAGTACTTAACCAACATTAATGTGACTTTAAAATGACATTTTTGTCATCTACGATCACTCTGAAATTTATAAGATTAGTTATTTCAATCAATGGTAGTGAACTGAATAGATGAGACCGTTATGGGTTGAAGATAAGCTAAAAACCGGTGACTACCTTTATGTATAATGCCTCATGATGCGATTTTACTGTTCTGATTGTCGTAAGTTGACAGTCCAGTAGAAACTTTATTGCTCAGCTACAAAAGATAAATGCAGTAATGTTAAATTTCCTCAATTCCCTTATTTTGAAATTCTCTTATTCAATACCCACGACAGTGGTTATATAGCCTGTTGTTAATAGAATTGATAGGCCTAATAACATCTCAAATAAAATGGCATGACTAAGGTGTTTAGCGAATTTAGGATGTTGAAGACGCGGGGTGAAATACCATTTGTTGAAGGCAGCTAAAAGTAGAATACCTATAACAAAAAACATTTTAACCATGAAACCATAGCCATATGCAGTATTGATTAAGGTATTAAAATCTTTAATTAAAAGAAGAGCTACACTAGCGCCACAGGCGATTAATATCCCAACAATGAAAGCAGCAATACGTCCAAATACATGCATGCGATCTTTTAAAGGTAAACCACTTATTTCCCGGCTGGTTTTCCATAACGGATATAAAGACCCCATCCATAACGACATAACTAGAATATGGATTGATAATAAAATTTGAGCAAGTAAGGTTAAATTAGCGACATGTCCGAGCTGGGAAAAACTAAAAATAATCGGGATAAGTAAAATACAAAATATTGAACTTTCAATTATAGAAAAATGACCTTTGTTCCTGTTAAGTTTAACCACCATGAGAAGAAGTAAAAGAGCAAAACTAATAGAACGAAGAACGTATATATACCCCGTCGGAGTATTAACCAATATATTAATATACGTGGGGTCCACCATCCCTGTAATACCAGTATTGGCAAAACTACCAATCAGAATAAAAAATCCCAAGGTACTGGAAATTAGGCCTAATCCAGCGCCAATTGTAATATATTTAAGAATCGATTCTTTTAGTTCAAGATATTGTCTAAGTAAAAAATAGCAAAAGGCTCCACCAACGACAAAAGCTACACTTAAATATAAAATAACCTTAGTTAACCAAGTGGCCCACATCCAATATTCAGAAATCATTATTTTTGTCCATTCTAGAACAACATGCCAGCACCTCACTGACATGTTGAAAGGTAATCAATTCTTATTTAGTTGATTTGATAGTGAAACTATATTCACCATTCATGTTGTGACCATCTTTCCCCATTGTTGTCCAGACAACGGTATATTTACCTTTTTTCAGTTTCGGAAGAGCGACATCAAAGGATTTCTTTAAGTCATGAGTAACTTTATATTTTAAAGGAACATCTCTTCGCTGAGCATCCAGTAACTTAATATTCATCAACATAACCTCTGCACCAAAGTTAAGGGTCAAGTTCTTTGGTTGACTAAGGATAGATGCATTTTCCGCAGGAATCGCACTCACTAAACTCACATGAGCGAACGTAGTTGTAGTAGCCACAATCATCGTTGCAGCTACTACAACATTACGTAGAGCAGTCATTTTATTTTGAAATAATTTCATTTACGTTTCCTCTTGATTCGTTAGTTCATTAGAGATGACTTTATAAAATCTATATTTAATGAGACCACATCATCTCCTCTTATATTTCAATTATTAGTGAGAGACAGAAACAGAGCGATGACTTCAAAATTACATTTTTGTCATTTTTAAAATTTAAAATCTTTAACTATTAAAATAATCTTATTGAAAAATAATGATCATTTAACAAACAAATTATGTAGGTGGTTGATTTATGAAATGTAGTAATCATTTTGTCTAAGAAAATAGTAGCTATTTAATTTTTTATATTTTAGTTTAAATATAAACATGTTATGTTTAATTTGATCTAATATAAATTTGTGGGCTAAGCACATGACTCAAACACGTCCAAGAATGACCAAATTATTTGAACAGCTTGGTTTAGCTTCTACTGAAGAAGCAATTGCAAAATTCATAGAGAGCCATCAGCTAGCTGGAGATGTTTTTTTAACACAAGCAATTTTTTGGACTGATGCTCAACGTCATTTTTTAGAAGAAAAACTACACTCTGATGGTGAATGGACGACAGTGATTGATCAATTAAATGAGTCTTTACATGAAAATTCAGTAAAATAATTTTCCGTTAGTATTAAGGATCTACATTCTTCCCTGCATTGAATACAACTCATTCATACAGTAGTACTGTTTTGGAGATGGAATCTCTATTATATAAGTAGTAGATTCCTTACTCTGAAATTTGGATTATAAACCCTAATATTAAAAATAATCTTCTTTACCTTCTATCTAATAAATATACCAATAAGTTTAATAATTAAATTATCCACCCTTTTTTCTATAAAAAACTATTTTGATCAACTGTATTTTTTCTTTAAAGGAATAACAGTGTAAATTACATTAAGAATGTGTCTCTAACTAGCCTTGGAGTCATCTAATCATTTCATTTTTATTTTTTTAAGCACATAAAATCATAACAACTTTAATAGTTTTAAAAGATTAATATTAAATAAAATTTTTGTCATCTCAGCATAGACTATATATTTCGAGAAGATCTCAAAATTACATTTTTGTCATTTTTAAAAATAATTAATTAATAGTGCTAAAATTTTTAAGAGAGACAGAGAATAACCAAAAATTTCATCAGTTTAGTAGTCAAATTCCTAGTCTCTGTTCAGTACTAAAACATAGCTTGATATACGCTGAATTATCAGGAGACTTTCCCTTGGGAGATTCTAGGCAGCCAACTTATAAAAGTCTTCGGCCATTTGATTTGGTGTCTTAAAACCCAAACCCTTTTGAATTCTTCGATGATTATAAAATAACTCAATGTATTTTATAATATCTGCTTTGGCTTCTTCTCTGGTTTGATAGTTGTAATGATGCACTAACTCATTTTTCAGTATTCCCCAAAAGCTTTCAATCGGTGCATTATCGTAACAGTCTCCGCGCTTGCTCATTGAACCTTGAAAACCATATTGCTCAAGTATATTTCGATATTCATGGCTGCAATATTGACTTCCTCTGTCTGAATGCACAATCAGTTCTTTGGTTGGTTTTTGATTGTGAATAGCCATATTTAGCGCATTACAAACAAGCTGTGTTGTCATGCGCTCATTTAAGCTATAGCCAACCACTTGCTTCGTGTAAAGGTCTTTTACCGCTGCTAAATACAGCCATCCTTCAACAGTCCATATGTACGTAATATCACTTGACCATGCTTGATTTGGTCTAGTCATTGAGAATTGTTGCTCCAGCAGGTTTTCATAGATCGCTCGATTATGGTCACTATTCGTAGTCCTTTTAAAACGCTTGTGTCGCTTACAATACAGGTGGTTCAGCGCTTTTATCTGACGTACAGCGTACATACTCATTTTTATGCCCTGAGCTTGTAAGTATTTGGTTAATCGAATATAACCATAGCTCTGCCTTGTCTCCTCATGGGCTATTTTCACCAATATCGTCTGTTGATTTCGTTGAATCGTTCTTTTGCTCACGCCTCTCTTGAGCCAATCATAAAAACATGAAACTGAAACATGAAGTAATCGAGCCATTAAGGTAATTGGAAAAGAATATCTTTTTTGTTTCATATAGGCGTACCTTACTGACTTTCTTTGGCAAAGTACGCTGCTGCCTTTTTTAAAAATTCACGTTCCATTTCAGCTATTTTGAGCTGTTGTTTGAGTTTTTTATTTTCTTCGAGTAGAGCGTTTAGATCAGGTGAATACTGTTTTGTACCTGCTAAAGTTCCAGCCTTTGCTTTGGTATTCCAATTTGAAAGAGTTTGCATTGAAATGCTAAGTTGTCTGGCTGTTTCCGAGACATTGCCTTGATTGGCTTCAATTAATTTGATGGCTTCAGCTTTAAATTCTGTGGTGTAAGTCTTGTGTTTCTTGCTCATGGTAAACTCCTGATGAGTGTGTTTAGTTTACCAAGTTAAAACCTCCTGTTTTTTCAGCACACATCAGCTTTTACTTCCAAATTATTTAAAGGGAAAAATTATGATGAAATTCAAAAACATTTTTTTGGGCTTATGTATCGCAGCCGCGTCATTGAATACATTTGCACAGCAATCCGATGAACACAAAGATCACCACCCTGAAAAAACAGCACCATCTGCAGTAACAATTAAGCAAACAGTTACCAGCACCACTGCTACAGATAAAATGGCTGCAATGGATCAACACATGAAGGCGATGCAAGCCATGCATGAGAAGATGATGGCTGCAAAAACCCCACAAGAACGTCAGAAACTTATGGCTGAGCACATGAAACTCATGCAAGGAGGTATGAGTATGATGAAACAGATGGGCAGCCAAAGCATGAATGCAAATATGGCTGACCGTCAGCAGATGATGGAAAAACGTATGGACATGATGCAATCCATGATGCAGATGATGATGGACTGTATGCCTCCGTCAGCAACTAAATAGTTACCCATGAATTAGGGGAAAGCACCATGAATCACCAACACCAAGAAAATAATTCAGTACCTAACTTCTGGTCTACACGTTATGCCATTGGTCTAATCGTGCTGGGTGGTGTGGCAGCCTATTTTCTCTTAACCGAGCATTTGGCCCATGTCGTTGGTTTTTTACCCTTTTTACTCCTTTTAGCTTGTCCACTGATGCATATTTTTATGCATGGTGGTCATGGGCATAACCACTCGCAGCAAAAAAAATCCGATATATCTGATAACAAAAAATAGCTCTTATCAGGAGATCCATCATGAATCATGCGGAATCGGCTTATGGTTTATGGACGCTGGTTATCATTAACTCAACAGTTTTTATCATGTTCGCTTTCAGTTTTTTTAGACCTTCCACTGCGCGCGATTGGCGTACATTTGGGGCCTTTTCGGCTTTTATCATTGCTCTATTTGTCGAAATGTATGGTTTTCCTTTAACCATTTACCTGTTATCTGGTTGGCTTCAAACTCGCTTCCCTCAACTTGACTTACTTTCTCATAATGCAGGTCACTTGTGGTCAACGCTATTAGGTGAAAAAGGTGATCCACATTTTGGCATTTTGCATATCGCCAGTTACGTTTTCTTGGGCTATGGATTTTACCTGTTATCAACGTCATGGCACGTGCTGTACAACGCGCAACGTCAGCATTCTTTAGCGATCACAGGCCCTTATGCACGTATACGTCACCCACAATACGTGGCTTTTGTGATGATCTTGCTGGGTTTTTTATTGCAATGGCCAACTTTACTGACACTGATTATGTTTCCAATCCTACTCTTAATGTACAGCCGCTTGGCAATTAAGGAAGAGGCTGAAATGAGTAAACAGTTTGGCGCTGTCTATGACAGCTATGCTCAACAGACTCCGAGATTTATTCCAAAATTCGGCCATAAAACCACTTTTCCATAAGAGAATTATTTATGTCAGATCAAAAAAATCATAACCAGGACCATATGGCACAGGCTACAACAGACGTACTGAAAGACCCAGTCTGTGGTATGACCGTCACTGAAGAATCGAAATACCATGAGGAATTTAAGGGGAAAACTTACTTTTTTTGCAGTGATAAATGTCAATCAAAGTTTCATAGCAGCCCGGTGCAATATATCGCTAAACCCGCAACGACGACTGCCGATGCACATACACAGCATCATCAGACTACTCAATCCGTTAATGATGCAAGCACAACAGGCACGACCATCTATACTTGCCCAATGCATCCAGAAATTAGACAGGATCATCCTGGAAACTGTCCTAAATGCGGAATGACACTGGAACCACTCATTCCCGAGTTAGAGGAAGATGAGAATCCTGAGTTACGTGATTTCCGTCGACGCTTCTGGTGGACACTGCCACTCACCATAGTCGTGACTTTTTTGGCAATGTTTGGCCATCAACTGAACCTATTCGACATGGCGGTTCAGAGCTGGATTGAATTAGTGTTGTCACTGCCGATCGTACTCTGGGCAGGTTGGCCATTTTTTTCCCGTGGTTGGCAATCGGTCGTGAATCGCAGCCCGAACATGTGGACCCTGATCGGTCTAGGTACAGGGGCTGCTTTTATTTACAGTGTGGTTGCAACTGTAGCGCCACAAATCTTTCCAGACTCATTTATTTCCATGGGCCGTGTCGCTGTTTACTTTGAAGCTTCAGCGGTCATCATTTCATTGACCCTACTGGGACAAATATTGGAGTTAAAAGCACGTTCGCAAACTTCTGCTGCAATTAAGTCACTCCTTGGGCTCGCTCCTAAAACAGCTCGCCGAATCCTGCCTGATGGAACTGAAGAAGATGTTCCTCTAACGCATGTCCATGTAGGAGATTTACTCAGAATTCGCCCAGGTGAAAAAGTGCCTGTGGATGGTGTAATCACTGAAGGAAGTAGTTCAGTGGATGAATCGATGCTGACAGGTGAACCTTTACCTATCACTAAACGTATCGGCGATAAAGTCATTGGAGCTACCCTGAATACCAATGGTTCATTGATCATGCGTTCAGAGAAAATTGGTTCAAGTACCATGTTATCCCAGATCGTACAGATGGTGGCGCAAGCTCAACGATCGAGAGCACCAATGCAACGTATGGCTGATCAGGTAGCAGGTTGGTTCGTCATGGCTGTAGTGACCATTGCCTTGCTTACCTTCTTTGGATGGGGACTATTCGGCCCAGAAGAATCAAGCTGGGTTTATGCATTAATCAATGCTGTGGCAGTACTCATTATTGCCTGTCCTTGTGCACTAGGCTTGGCAACTCCAATGTCTATCATGGTTGCGACGGGTCAAGGTGCTACTCATGGTGTGCTGTTTCGTGATGCAGCAGCCATTGAGAATCTACGCAAGATTGACACACTAATCATCGATAAAACAGGTACGTTAACTGAAGGACGCCCTGTATTCGATCGTGTAGTTGCCGCATCAGATTTTGACGAATCTGAAGTATTACGTTTAGCCGCCAGTCTTGATCAAGGCAGTGAACACCCGCTAGCCGAAGCGATTGTAAACGCAGCACACGAACGTGGCCTGTCTCTTGAAACACCAGATAATTTTGAATCGGGCTCAGGGATTGGTGTTCGAGGTCAAGTGGGCGATCGTCAGTTAGCTTTGGGCAACACAGCACTGATGGAGCAATTGGGTATCTCGGTACAATCTCTGATTCCGCAAGCCGAAGAGCTGCGTTCGGAAGGTGCAAGTGTGATGCATCTAGCCATCAATGGTGAATTGGCCGGTCTGCTTGCAGTATCCGATCCCATTAAAAAAAATACCCCAGAAGCACTTGCCACCCTGAAGGAAGCGGGTCTACGTATCGTGATGGCAACAGGAGATGGTCTCACCACTGCCCGTTCAGTCGCAGCACGTCTAGGCATTGATGAGGTACATGGCGAAGTCAAACCCGCAGATAAACTAGAACTGGTCAGCAAATTGCAGAAGGAAGGTCGCATCGTGGCTATGGCTGGTGATGGCATCAATGATGCACCAGCCTTGGCTAAAGCTGATGTCGGTATCGCTATGGGAACCGGGACTGATGTTGCAATGAATAGTGCCCAAGTTACGCTGGTCAAGGGAGATTTACGAGGGATTGCTGTTGCCCGTTCACTTTCGGAAGCTACTGTCGGCAACATGAAACAGAACCTCATGTTTGCTTTCCTTTACAATGCTTTGGGTATCCCTATCGCGGCTGGCGTACTATATCCATTTACCGGTTGGTTGTTGTCACCGATGATTGCCGCCTTGGCTATGAGTTTGAGTTCAGCTTCAGTCATCACGAATGCCCTTCGCCTGCGAAATAAAAAGTTATGATAGAGAGTTCCTTTCTTCCACCAGATGTACCAGGTCTTATTGCAGCACTTGCCATCGGCCTGCTCATTGGTTTAGAACGAGGATGGCACGATCGTGAATTGCCCGAGGGCAGCCGAGTAGCAGGCCTACGTACCTTCACATTGACAGGATTGCTCGGAGGAGTGCTCGGTCATTTACAACCAAACTTCGGGCCTTGGCCGCTGGTCGCGGCCGTATTAGGGCTTTCCTTATTATTAACAGTGTCCTACGCGCGTACCGCAAAACTTTCCGGTAATCTAAGCGCTACCACGACGATCGCGATGCTGTTGACATTAGTTTTAGGTGCATATGCATCCCATGGTAATGTTACTTTAGCATTAACCGCGGCTGTAATCGTCGCTGTATTTTTGGATCTCAAGCCAACCTTACACGGTTGGCTACGCTTGATAGAGCATCGTGAATTAACCGCATCCCTGCAGTTGCTGGTACTTTCTGTCGTTATATTACCCTACTTACCCAATACGGGTCTGGGACCTTTTGCTGCATTAAATCCTTACCAGTTATGGTGGGCAGTGATCCTGATTGCCGGACTCTCTCTGGCAGGTCATTTTGCCATGCGGCTTACCGGTTCAGAAAGAGGCATATTCTGGACAGGTCTATTGGGTGGTTTGGCATCTTCTACAGCTGCAACTGTCGCACTGGCACGCTATACACGCCAGCACCCCGTCATGGTCAGTGCTGCTATTTCTGGAACATTGGCTGCCTGTGGCATCATGTTTTTTCGTATGGTTGTGCTGATAGGCGTCATTGAGCCAGCATTGCTAAGCACTTTTGGTGGTGCAATGATGATTGCGGGAATCCTTCTGCTGGGTATGGCATTGTGGAGACAACGCCAAATTACCAGCGCTGAAAACAACGATCGAACAATAGAAGCAATGGCTCCTTTTGATCTTGGGACAGCATTCAGCTTCGCTGCTTTCCTGGCTGTCATGGCAGTCTTGGTCCCGGCAGCAAAACAATGGTTGGGCACCAGCGGCATCTTCGTATTATCGACTATTTCTGGGCTAGCAGACGTAGATGCTATTTTAGTCTCACTTGCCCGCCTGCATAGTACTGAAGGCTTAACAACAAATGTGGCTGCTGTCGCGCTAGGGCTGGCCACACTGAGCAACATGTTAAGCAAAGCGACAATTGCAAGGATGACAGGGGGGGCACAGTTTGGCCGAGCTATCATATTTGGCTACACAATTGCCATGATAGGTGCTGGCGTAGCTCTGGCTCTCAGTTTGAGCTTTATGTAAGGTCAACTCGGGTAAATGGAAGAGGTTCAAAAAATGAGTTAAAATGATTCCCCTTGCATGGATTCACTTTGAAAAACAATGGTAAAAATGATTCGACCATTGAGGGATTCAGCCTGGATGGTCGCCCCAAGCATATCAAGAATAGATTTTGTTATGGCAAGCCCTAAGCCGGTTCCTTCTTCTGTTCTTTGTCTAGACGCATCTGTTCGATAAAAACGATCAAATAATCTGGATAGTTGTTCAGGAGAGAGTTCAGGGCCTTCATTTTCAATTGAAAATATTGTGTTATCTAAATTCTGTTGAAGTTTTATCTGTATTGTAGAATTCTTGTTTCCATATTTAACTGCATTAGACAATAGGTTGCTGAGTGCGCGACGTAACATAGCAGGATCACCTTTTACATTGCCAGATCCTGTTTGTTGAAGTGTCATATTTTTTTCGGCAGCTAGAGCGTCATAGAAATCAAATAAAGCGGTAACTTCTTTAACCAGGTCAATATTCTGTAAGTTCTGTAAATTTAAGCCATGTTCTGCTTTTGCCAAGAAAAGCATATCGGACACCATTCGAGCCAAACGTTCAAATTCTTCTAAATTAGAAAATAGTATTTCTTGATAAGTACCAATATCTCGGTTACGGGCGAGACATACTTGAGTTTGGGTCATTAAATTATTAATCGGTGTTCTAATTTCATGTGCTAAATCAGATGAAAAATCGGAAAGTTTTTCTAAAGCTGACTCTAGTCTGTCCAGCATAGCATTGAAGGCGATTGCCAATGATTTTAGTTCGGTTGGTGTATGCTCAACTTCTAAACGTTCTGAAAGATGTTGAGCAGAAATTCCTTCTGCGACCTTAGCCATTTTTTGCACTGGTCTTAAACCTCTCCAGGTTGCAAACCAACCTAAAAACATTAAACAAATTGTACCAGCCAAACCAATATACAAAAGTTGACGCTTAAAATCTTTTAGAAAATGTAGATGTTCTGATGTATCGATCCCAACAATAATTCGTACAGATTGTATTTCAGAATTTCTATTTATACCTGTAGTGTAGATCATGCCACGATAGGTCTTATTTTGAACTTGCCATTTAATCCATGAATTATTTGCTGACTTGATTAAATTTTGAGTATTAATGATTGAGGATGCTGAACTAAATAAAACTTTACCTGTCGGTCGTTCTATTTGGACCATAAGATCATGGTGTCCAACTAACGCATCTCTTAAATAAAGATTAAGTTCTGGAGAATTTTTAGGATGCTGTTGGAGAAGATTCTGAATAAGCTGGATTTTACCTTCTAATTGGGTACGATCTTGCGTTTCAAAATGATGCATCACTAATTTATGGATGAAAAACCCCATCATAATGAGAATACATATAGTCGATAATGAGAAAATAATACCAATACGAAAACTGATAGATTTGAATAATTTATTATTCATCTTCTACCTCTAATACATACCCCATTCCTCTAATATTTTGAATTAACTTAGGGGTAAAATTACTATCTACTTTATTTCTTAATCGTTTAATAGCGACTTCAACTACATTTGTATCACTATCAAAGTTCATATCCCAAATTTGAGATGCAATAAGTGCTCTTGGTAGAATTTCACCTCTTCTACGCATAAAAAGCTCCATAAGAGCAAATTCTTTAGCCGTTAAATCAATGCGTTGACCTGCTCGTGTTACCCGACGTTTTCTCAAATCAAGTTCTAAATCAGCAATCTTAATAATATTATTATCTTCTCTTTGTTGCCCTCGTCTAAGGAGCGTTTTTATTCGAGCTAGAAGCTCTGCAAAAGCAAAAGGCTTAACTAAATAATCATCAGCGCCTAGCTCTAATCCTTTTACTCGATCTTCGATTTGATCTCGGGCGGTAAGAAAAAGAATGGGCATTGTTTTACCGCTGCTACGAATATCATTGATAATATTCCAACCATTTAGTCCAGGTAACATCACGTCTAAAATAATTAAGTCATACTCTTCAGAAAGAGCTTGATGTTTACCCGTTAACCCATCTGTAACCCAGTCCGTAATATAGCCAGCTTCGGATAAACCTTGCTTGAGATAATCACCAGTTTTTTGTTCATCTTCAACTAATAGTATTCTCATCTCAGAATCCTAAGTTATTCATTAAAACTATAATAACGTTATAAAACATCTGATCGAGATAGATTACAAAAATGTCATTTTCAAGTCACTTAGATGTTCAGTGCTTCACTTTATTGTAGTAGCAAGAAATTAACTTTTAGAGAAACTTATGAAAACTGTAGTGCGTCGTAGTCTAACAATTTTAATGTGTGCTGGAACTTTAATTGCTGGTACTCAATCTTGGGCAAAAGATGTATCAACCTCAAGTGCCACTAAAACGGTAAAAGCACAGGAACCTTGTACAAAACCTTGTAAAATGGAAAAAGATGACAAGACTCAGCAAGATCATAGTCAACATCAGTCTCCTAACTCATCTGACATGTCAAAAATGGATCATTCTATGATGAATATGGACCATTCTAAAATGGATCATTCAAAGATGAATATGCCTAGTAGCAATAAATAATTTTATAAATAGCGAGAAAGAAGTATTAAAGTTTATACTAAATATTTGCTTTATTACTTCAATCTTGATCTTTCTAAAGGTGAGATAGAATGTCAAAAAAGTTAAGTCATATACTCTTAATTGGAGTTGGTTTATTTTCATCAACTTGGGTAATGGCGGCAGTTAAAGAATATGATTTAACAATCGCTGAACAAACTGTAAATATCACAGGAAAACCAGTTGAGAGAATTACTGTAAATGGTAAATTCGTTGCACCACTTCTTGAATTTGAAGAAGGTGATGAGGCCGTTATCCGTGTTCACAATAAGTTAAAAAATCAGGACTCTTCAATCCATTGGCATGGCTTATTATTACCTGGAATTATGGATGGTGTACCTGGATTTAACAAATTTAATGGCATTGCCCCTAATAAAACTTATGAATATAAGTTTAAAGTCCGCCAAAATGGTACTTATTGGTATCATTCACATAGTAAAGGACAAGAACAAGACGGTTTATATGGTGCTTTTGTTATTTATCCTAAAGATAAAACTCCACTAACAGCTGCTGAAAAAACCGATAAAGATTACGTTGTTTTGCTTTCTGATTTTCATAATTCGACAAGTGATCAAATTATGAAAAATATTAAAAAAGAAGCAGACTACTATCAGAACCGCCGCGAAACAGTATTCGATGTATTAAAACAAGTTAAACGTGATGGATTGAAGGCAACTTGGCAAGACCGCTCTATGTGGAATCAGATGCGGATGTTGAAAACAGATATGTCTGATGTCACAGGCTATACATTTTTAATGAATGGCAAAACGCCTCAGCAAAACTGGACCGGTAATTTTAAAGCTGGAGAAAAAGTTCGCCTTCGATTTATTAATGCTTCTGCAATGTCATTTTTTGATGTACGAATTCCAAATTTAAAAATGACAGTGGTAAGTGCCGATGGTCAACCTGTAAAACCTGTTCCTGTAGATGAGTTCCGTATAGGTACTGCTGAAACTTATGATGTCATTGTTGAACCGAAACAAGCCCATTATCAAATCGAAGCTGAATCTATTGACCGTACTGGATTTTCGGTTGGAACCTTACATGATGAAAATACCTCACCTGTAAAACAAATTGAGATGCCTAAGCCTCGTCCTCGTTCTTTATTGACTATGGAAGATATGGGAATGGATCATGACATGTCTTCTATGAAAGGTATGGATCATGATATGTCTTCTATGAAAGGTATGGATCATGATATGTCTTCTATGAAAGGCATGAATCACGATATGTCTTCTATGAAAGGTATGGATCATGATATGTCTTCTATGAAAGGCATGAATCACGATATGTCTTCTATGAAAGGTATGGATCATGATATGTCTTCTATGAAAGGCATGAATCACGATATGTCTTCTATGAAAGGTATGGATCATGATATGTCTTCTATGAAAGGCATGAATCACGATATGTCTTCTATGAAAGGTATGGATCATGATATGTCTTCTATGAAAGGCATGAATCACGATATGTCTTCTATGAAAGGTATGAATCATGATATGCCGATGAATAGCGCTACTGTTAAGGCGGCTTCAGACAAGAATGATAATACCGTATTTGGATGGGCAAATGCTTCAACACCTGAAGGTAATAAAGCATTGCAATATAGTGATTTGCAATCGTTAGATCCTCAAAAAGACACTCGTGCAGCTGAACGTGAAATAGAGATCCGTCTTGGTGGAAACATGGAGCGTTATATTTGGACAATAAATGGTAAAAAATTTAATGAAGCCGACCCACTAGTGGTGAAGTATGGTGAACGTATTCGCTTAAAATTTGTCAATGACAGTATGATGGCTCACCCAATGCACTTACATGGCATGTTTATGCAGCTTGAGAATGGTCAGGATCCAAGCAATATGCCAAACAAACATACGGTAATTGTTCCACCTGGGAAAACGATAACCACTCTACTCACAGCTGATGAGTTAGGTGAGTGGGCTATTCATTGTCACCTGCTTTACCATATGAGTGCAGGAATGATGAATAAACTCATTGTAGCTCAAGTGGAAGATGGTAATTCTACAAAGACTGTTCCTCAGTCCCAAGTAAATGAGAAGGGAGTAAATCCACATGCAAATCACTAAGAATTTCTTCTCAAAAACAGTCTTATCAATTGCATTAATAAGTATATCAAACTTAACTTTTGCTAATAGCAGCACTTCGGAACAAGAAAGTAATATTACAAATGGTATGAGAGTCTTATTACAGGAGTCTGGTGGCTTAAGATATAGCCCCCAAGAATTGTATCCAGAATATTATTCAATGGAAAATGCAAATGGGGGAGATAATATTATTTTGACTGCAAGAAAGAGATCAGACGGATCTCACGATGATCATCTTAAAGAACATGGCGGACAAATTTATCAAGTAACAAGACTTGAAAATGCATGGATGGTTGATGAAGACGGTAAGGGCAACCTAGGAACAAAGTTTGAAACTTTAATTGGAACAGATGAAAATCGTCTATTTATTGAAGCCAATTCGGAAAAGTCAGAAAGTAATGATCCAAAATATGCTGTATCAGCACTTTATAGCCGTAACGTAGCCCCATTTTGGGATGTACAAGCTGGGGTAAGATATAGTGAAAATAAAAATAATAGCAGCAGCGATCGAGTGGATGGGGTTATTGGTATATTAGGTCTAGCTCCTTATTTCTTTGAAACACAAGCATATCTTTATGGCGGTGAGAATAATTTTTGGGGAGCAAGTTTTGAATTAGAACGTGATTTGCTTTTAACTCAGAAACTTATTACTCAACCTTATATCGAAGCAGATGTAATATTTAGCGATGATTCTAACTATGCTGCAAAATCAGGTTTATCAGAACTAAAAACTGGTATCAAAACCCGATATGAGATTACTAAGCGAATTAAACCTTTCATTGATGTTGCTTACCAATATGAAAAAGGACAGAAAGCCACTTCTATGCAAGAGGCAACAGAGTCTGAAAAGGGATGGAAATATGGTGCAGGCATCGAATTAGTTTTTTAAAATAGTATGATTTGGATTCATGAATGGTAGCTTCGGCTACTATTCATGAATTATTACTATTTATTTTCGAATCTGTAAAACTAAAAAAGCTTAATTTTTGGTCTATTTTTATGCAGTGGTTAAAAACATGCTTATCGCTGTTTTTATCGTTTGCTATTCTTTTAGTAGGATCGGCTGCTACTACTTCGTCTGTACATCATCGGTGTTTAATGCCATCTGAATAGATGCATGTGGCATAGCCGTCTTCATCGATTTGAATCCTAAAGTGGCCCTAATGATCCGCTTTAGCTTGCCATGATTACATTCGATCACATTATTTTTATACTTAACCTGCCTGTGCTCAAGATCTGGTGGACATTTTCCTTCTCGCTTTAATCGTGATAAAGCATGGCCATAGGTCGCTACTTTATCTGTATTGATGACCCGTGGAATTTGCCATTTTTTCACCGTATTGAATATCTTTCCTAGAAAACTATAGGCTGATTTACTGTTCCGCCTAGCGGAAAGGTAAAAGTCAATCGTATGACCACGTTGATCAACTGCACGATACAGGTAAGTCCATCGCCCCTTCACTTTGATATAAGTCTCATCCATATGCCATGAATGTAAATCTGTAGGATTACGCCAATACCAGCGTAAGCGTTTTTTCCATTTCTGGAGCCTAACGCCGAACCCAACGATAAATTGTACTGTGATCCACATTTATGCCTCGTTCAGCGAGCATTTCTTGAAGTTCACGATAGCTGATGCCATATTTACAATACCAACGAACAGCCCAAAGAATGATTTCACCTTGAAAGTGCCGACCGTGGAAGGGATTCATCTGCTGTATCTCGAAATAAATAAGATATTTAGCTTATCACGTCAGCCTATTTGCAACAGTGCCCTTGAGAATCACTGACATTATTTGTGGTGAGTTGTACTGCACGTATTTGCAGGGTTTTAGCATCCATAGCAATGTGAAGCTTACGCCATTGGCGACGATATTCAGCCCCATGTTTCTTGCGTTTCATTCACCTTCACCAAGAAACTTCAAACCAGTAGAGTCTACGAGTAGATGCAGTCCATCATTACTTTTTTGATAGCTAATCGCAATATCAATATGCTTTTGTCTACGACAAAGGGTGGAATAATCCGGAGCTGTCCAATCTAATCCAGAGAGTTTAATCAGACTTTGAACAAAACCTGTGACCATACGTAAAGAGAGTCGGAATAGTAATTTGATCATTGAGCAGCATTGAATCGCTGTATCGGAGTAGGTTTGATTTCGACCTTGCTTGCCTTGTGATTGTGCATACCACTGAGTCTTTGGATCAAACCAAATGGAAATATTACCTCGGTTAATTAAGGCTCGGTTATAGGATGACCAATTGGTTGTACGGTAGATTTTAGAGGCAGGCTTATTCATTTTGAAATTATATTGCTGAATAAGCTTTTGATGCTAGGTTTGTGCAACAAAGCCCTTCTCAATTAAGACCTAGTCATAAGTTCATAAGTTATGTAACTTTATAATTTCATCTTCCTGGCTAATTAATCCAGATCAGTTCTTCGTACTAGTGGAACATGTAATTTTAGTGCTGCACTTCCATATATGGACAAATCCCTGACAAGCATTACCGGGAGGTTTCCATCGCATCACTCTCCTCAGGATTACATAAGATTGTAAGTTGTGTAAGTTACATAAGTTATGTAACTTTATAATTTCATCTTCCTGACTAATTAATCCAGATCAGTTCTTCGTACTAGTGGAACCTGTAATTTTCAGTGCTGCGCTTCCATATATGGACAAATCCCTGACAAGCATTACCGGGAGGTTTCCATCGCATCACTCTCCTCAGGATTACATAAGATTGTAAGTTGTGTAAGTTACATAAGTTATGTAACTTTATAATTTCATCTTCCTGACTAATTAATCCAGATCAGTTCTTCGTACTAGTGGAACCTGTAATTTTCAGTGCTGCGCTTCCATATATGGACAAATCCCTGACAAGCATTATCGGGAGAGGTTTCCATCGCATCACTCTCCTCAGGATTACATAAGATTGTAAGTTGTGTAAGTTACATAACTTATGTAACTTTATAATTTCATCTTTCTGGCAAATTAATCCAGATCAGTTCTTCGTACTAGTGGAACATGTAATTTTAGTGCTGCACTTCCATATATGGACAAATCCCTGACAAGCATTACCGGGAGGTTTCCATCGCATCACTCTCCTCAGGATTACATAAGATTGTAAGTTGTGTAAGTTACATAAGTTATGTAACTTTACAATTTCATTTTCCTGACTAATTAATCCAGATCAGTTCTTCGTACTAGTGGAACCTGTAATTTTCAGTGCTGCACTTCCATATATGGACAAATCCCTGACAAGCATTACCGGGAGAGGTTTCCATCGCATCACTCTCCTCAGGATTACATAAGATTGTAAGTTGTGTAAGTTACATAACTTATGTAACTTTATAATTTCATCTTTCTGGCAAATTAATCCAGATCAGTTCTTCGTACTAGTGGAACCTGTAATTTTCAGTGCTGCATTTCCATATATGGACAAATCCCTGACAAACATTACCGGGAGAGGTTTCCATCGCATCACTCTCCTCAGGATTACATAAGATTGTAAGTTGTGTAAGTTACATAACTTATGTAACTTTATAATTTCATCTTTCTGGCAAATTAATCCAGATCAGTTCTTCGTACTAGTGGAACATATAATTTTCAGTTTATAAAACTAGGGTTACCAGGGCAGACTAAATTTTTCCTATAGGTTTGTAGTGTTCAAAATAAAAATTTCTATTATTCAGGTTATGATAACTTTTCTGATTTATATTTTTCTTTATAGCCCACTTTTAACAAATCAGAATAATACTTTTTTACCTTTTCAGGGTCGAGGAGTTCAAGTGAAATCCTTTCTTTAAACGCTTCGATCTCTTCGCCTACATTGGCATATTTCCCCCCGAATTCGGGATATTTGATAAGGTCACACAATTTTTGAGCGAAAAATATAGATTGTTTTGGTGTCAGCTGATATGTCGGTTCCAGTACCTTATCACTAACGATTAAGGAAGCTTTTTGATTAAAAGAAAATTCGATATGTGTAATTGTTCTCCCTTCTTTTTTCTGCTCATAACTTACGTCGATATCAGTAAGTTTATTAATTTGATCTATGGCAACCGTCAATACACGCTTTTTGAAATCTCCCATGGTTTTATATTCATTTTCAAGTAGACCTAACTTATCACGCAATTCCACCATACTAATATATAGCTTGCCTTTGCTACGCCATCTAATCAAAAGTTCATACAGCCGTATAGCGTATACACTAGATAATTGAGAAATTTGCTTTAATTCATAACGAGTAAACTTTTCTTCAAGTTTTACAAAAAGCTGTAAAATATCAGGAGCAAAAATTAGTTGAGCACATGCAGCTTCTTTAACATAGCCAACTTTTGATACCCAACGGCTTTTGTAGACCGCTGGCTTACCTGTAACAGGATCTATGGCCTTATAGGTGAGTCTACGTTCAAATAAGTTATCACACGCTCCCTGAAGAGCCTCATAGGCCGCTTGACGACCCAAATTAAAGTGCTTCATGTATTCAGACGCATGTATTGTTAGCAATGTATCCGATGTAAGCTCTTTTTCAATTTCCCTAGCTGCAATAATTGCAACTAAAATTAAGCGTTGTTCAGACAGAGTCAATGCATAAGATGCTTCAATCAAGTTATTGTCTTTATAAATTAGATTTGCCATATTGTGATTAAAGAAATAAATTCCATTAATAGACATTAACACTTAATGTCCATTAATGGAAGATCTATTTATGCCAGGAAAACGTCCATTAAATAAAGGAAAACGTCCATTTAAATAAAGGAAAACGTCCACTTATTGTCAGGAAAACGTCCATTTAAATAAAGGAAAGTGTCCACTTATTGTCAGGAAAACGTCCATATAAAACCTCTGAAAACTAGACTTCATAAGGCATTCAGAGGTTCTATAAATATAAATTTATAAAATATATATAAAATTAAAAAAGAACATTACTTGTGGATAACTTTTTTTTTTAACTTTATTTTTCACAATAGTTGATTCATGAGATTGAAACTTGTACATTATTTTCAACAAAATTACGTAACTTACATAACTTATGATTATTTTAGTAGGTGGTGAAAAAGGCGGAGCTGGTAAAAGCTGCCTTGCCCAAAACTTAGCAGTTTATTTACAAGAAAAGAATAGAGATGTTCTGCTTCTAGATGCAGATCCTCAAGGCACAACAACTGACTGGATTAAAGAACGTGATGAGAATGAGGATTTAAAAAATATCCCATCTGTACAAGCTTCAGGCAATATTCGTCAAGTTTTAAAAGATTTATCAAAAAGATATGAAGATATTATCATTGATGCTGGTGGGCAAGATTCAGAAGCATTACGCTCTGCTATGACTATAGCAACACATATGCTATTGCCTTTTAGACCTAAACGTAGAGATCTAAAGACTTTGGATCATATGGAACAAGTATTAAAACTGGCACGAGCAGTGAATCCAGATTTGAATGCCAGAGCAATTATTACACAATGCCCAACATTACCGTCACAAGTACAGCGAATTTTAGATGCTAAAGAAGCCTGTGTATCGTTCGGAATAAAAGCATTAGACCACATCACGACAAATCGAAATGTTTATGATGATGCAGATGAAAATGGCTTATCTGTTTTTGAAGTAACAAGTGATCCTAAGGCAAAAGCAGAAATTGAAGGGATAGCTCAAGAGTTTTTAGGAGTATAACTATGGCAGGTCTTAGCGGTTTAAAAAAGAAAACTGACGAGCTTTCAGATCAGGATAAACTGGTTGAAAATTTCATATCGGGAGCTGATAAAAGAGTTAAGGATCTAGAAGTTTCACAAAAGAAATTCGTTCGTTGTACCTTTTCTTTAAACCAAGAATTAAGTGAATTAATTGATGAGTTAATTATCAAAAGTAATAACGCTCGTGTTAACAGATCTAGTATTGTAAGAATAGCTTTAGAGTCACTGGCAGAGCAGAATTTAGAAGATTTTAAGCAGCTCGTTGATAAAAGTTTTAAATAAAATAGAGAATGGAAGAGGTTATTCAATCTATAAGATTAAATAACCTAACTTCACAACTTCACAACTTCACAACTTCACAACTTCACAACTTCACAACTTTACTGGCAAATAATTTAAATATTTTGATTTGTTGATAAACCTTATATAGACATCGCGATACTTTGATATTGGAAAATCAAATGGTAAAGTTATTACGTGATATATCACGTTAACTCATTGAGCTGTTCTGTGTTAGCTGGATATAAACATATAACATCATAATCGGTATTTTTAGGCTAAAGATATTCTGTTGGGCCTAAGTAGTAAATTTAGAAATTAACCATTTCAACTGTATTGAGCTTGTATAGCCAGTATCGTTTGAGAGAGTCATGATAGAAAAAATTGGGCATGCAAAAAAAACACCTGAAGTTCTAACTGAAGTTTTCACCAAGTTAAGTTACGTTTTGATATTAGATTTACCAGATTTTATTCAAGATTTTGTATTGGATCTTAAAAATAAGATGGATGATGAAATCAAAAGAATGCTTGACCAAGCAGCAAAAGACAATCAAGACATTGATGAATTTGAAATTTTAAAGTGGTTACTCGATACAATTGATGTAGCTCCTGAAGAAACTGAAGAGGTTAAAAAGCACCAACATAAAGAGGTGCATGCTGTGCTATTTACTTGTTTTTTTACTCAATTGTCCGAGGCCTTAAGTCTGAAGTTATCAGAACATATGAGAGTGGAGTCAAAACCGCAGCGTTGTGTTAAAAAATTGACTCAAAGAACTTATAAAAAATATTTTGGTTTGCCTAAAAACTTCAAGCTCAAGTTAGAACGAAACCTGAAAATCAATTTTTACCCTGAAAAATTATGGTAACTGTATGACTAATACTGATGGATTGTCAGATCTACACGAAGAAATCAAAGTATTGGAAAAGTGGGTAAATCAGTCACTTGGTGAAAAAAAAGCTATTTTCAAAGATTTCGACGTTCAAAATAAGAATGAGTTGTATGTTGCTGCAGAAAAAATCCAGGTTACTATTAAAAAAAAGAGAATTGTGACGGAACATAAAATTCTGGCTGGTTTAACTCAATGGACTAAAATTGAACAAGAAGGGCATCAGTATGGTTATCTGTTGACTGGATTAATTTGTGAAATGCTCAAAGAACTTATCAGTTTACCGAATTCTAGTTCTAAAGATAAAGAGCCTATCACAAACACAAAACTGATAGATTTTAAGCGAATAGTAGATGATGAAAGAGTACATAAGAAATTTAATCAACTATGTTATGCATTAAAACTGTTACTGCAGAACCAATTTAAAGACCGTGGGGAAAAAAAAATACCATGTGACAAAATTACCAATGAAATTAAAAAAATCGATGAATTTAACACCAGCAATTTTAAAGAATTTTTAACTGGTAAAGAGATGCAAAAGCACTCCATCTCATTAGATTTAGACCGTTACATTGAGCAATTTTGTATTGTCTGTAATGAGCTTAACAACAGGGAATTAAATTCATCGAAGAAACTTAGTATCAAGGATTTGATAAAAAGAATAAAAAAGGAGATTGATGTAACAAACCACTCAGGGTCATCTCCTATTCATATAGAAAATGATGACACAGAAGTCGAGATAGATGAAAAATTAGCAACTATTCTTGATCCTACACATGATGATATCAGTAAGCGTGCAAGTTCTATGATATCCGATGAAAAGCTCAAAAAAATTATTCAGAGACGTGAAGTCCCATTTGTAAGTAATCCACTTTATCTAGCACCCAGTTTATTACATCAGGTATACAACGTATTGCACGATTGTTATCAGGATAAAATGCTCAAAGAAAATAGTACAATCTTTTATGATCAATCTTCTTTGGCATTATGTGGCATGATGTCACTGCTGACTGGTCTGAGTCCTACTATCTTTAAAGATATTAATAATTTGATTGAAAAAGGAAAAATATTAGAAAAAACAAAAGTAAAAAGAATAAAAAAAACAAAAGTAGCAGAAGAAACAGAAGTAATCGAAGTATCTTATTATTGGGTGATTGATCCAAAGTTGAATGTAAATCATTCGGGCATTATGAGTGATAAATTACAGCGCTATAACAAAGCATCCACTTATAAATGGCATATTCCTAGTGCTTGGATTATTCAATTAAAAAAAAATGCTATTCAAGAACTATCTGTTCCTGAATACAATCGTTTTTTAAGGCAGCTTTTCAAACCGTATAATTTGGACAAGATTTCATGTGGAATTTTAGAAAAGCAAATATATTTCCATCTGAATATGCAGACAGGTGATGATCTCGTAGCACACTTAATGGCAAATCACGATACGAATCATGTGGTTAATTGGTCCTATGAAGGGCGTAATATTGAAGAGATAAATAGACATTTTAAAAGATACATTGATTGTTTAATAAACCGAAAAAAAGGTGATCTATGGAAAAAAGAGCAGCATCCGGGTTATATCTTTGACCGAGAACAACGTATAGGTAGTCAGCGTTGCTGGACTATCAAAGCAGCAACTCAATTTTTTAAAAATCTTTATGCTTATGTACAGACTACTTTAACGAATGATGAAGCCAATCGGATTGAGAAATTAAATGCTTATAGCATTTGGATGTGGCATCTGTCTTTAATTTGCCTCACGGTACGACCCACGATGGGTATGCCAGGTTTGATCAAAAATTATGATTCAAAATCAAAATTTATCTATATTCATGACAAAAAAATTGGTTCACGACAAGAAGGTCGTTTAGTGCCTGTAGTAGGTTATTGGCAAAAGCATTTCGATGCATACAGAGAGTATATAGATAAGACAATCACTGCATTAGGCATGAAATATCTGCAGGAGCAGTGGAAAAAAAATGAATTCATGCTGTGTATTCTTATCCATCCTCAACTGACTTCCAAAAAGCATAGCGTTGACTTTATAGAAATAGCAGACAATCTTACTTTGGCACCAATGTCAGCAGCTTTTGTGACGCATTACTTGAAAGAAACAGTTCAGATTTATAAAAACTGGCCAAGGCATTTTAGCAAAAACCATCTTGAACTCAGCAGTGATATTCATAATACCCTTTATGCACATGATAGTATTGCCATGGGGTTTGGCCATACTTCATCCTTAAGTCCTTTTCATTACAAAACAGAAATTCAACAACAGATTGAAGCGTTACTGAAAAAATTAGAAATTTTGGAGCTAGACTTGTTTACCCAGGAAAAATCGCGTGATTAACAAAGAACTAAATCAAGAGATTCTAGAGCAATTACAAAATGCGATTGAAACAGAAACAAAAGCAATTTTTAATCAAATTTCTGAGCTGATTGATCATAAATATACTCAGAAAAAGGTGAATGGTGTCGAGATTGATTTTAAACTTCTTGATCAACGAATTGCTGATAAATTTACAAACTATCAGCAAGTTTTAATAAAAGTTTGTGAGCATTCCCAGCTCAAAAAATATTTCCGCTCTTACCTCAAGGAGTGTTTTAAACACTTTAAAATTATTTGTGAACAAGAGTATCAGGAGTGGCAAAAAAAAAATCCAGATCATGCAAAAATTTACGATATTAAATTACCAGATTGGAAAATAGCAACATTACCGCGCCGCGATAATATTTTAACAGAGGACAAGTTGTGTTATGGAGCTATTCTTGCTGATTTTAAAGAAAAATTTTATGAAAAGTGGAGCTATTCTCTTAATAAAAAGACTCAAAATATAAGTTTACAATCTACAGTTGAAGCTCAGCAAAACTTAGTAAACATATTATTTGAATGTCTATGTATATCATTAATTTTCGATCAAGGATGTATTCATCCTGAACGGCTTATTGCAATTCATGATGCAATTTTTGAAATGAATCTAGACAGTGGACTATTGCCAATTTACTCTGGTTCAAAGAATCATGCCTACGTTTTCTCATACACTCTCTCATCTCAAAAATATGGCAATTTCTACCGTTATGATAGCCAAGGAGATGTGGAATTATGGCAAACACAGCAAATATATTTTAACGCAATCTCAATGCTTTGTTATTTGCGTATCCGAGAGCATCTTCATGGTAACCAAGGTTATGCATTACAGTTTACATCGCCTCTTAGTATTTGGCAGCAAACACAAGATGATCAAGATCAAAAAGTTAAGCGGGAAGATTTACTTTATAAGCGGCTAAAAGCACACTTTAAAGATGTTGTTCCTGATCATCAATTTATCAAAGAGTTTGAGCGACGTCGTTTTTCTGCTTTCAAGCATATTGATTATGTTCTTTGGCAGGAGATTCCAAATTTAGATCTATTGAGTACAAGTGTACTTAATAACAAAATTATCACTACGCCTTTGATATATGAACAGCATATAGCTATTTATCATCAGCTTGATACCTGGAAAACGATTCAAGAAAGAATTGAAAATACTCATCACACTGTAGAGCTTTCTGTTTCTACTAGTGGTCAGAACGTTAAAGTTTATAATGATAAAAGGATGGGTAAACGTAATGATATAAAATCATTGCTTTTATCATTTAGTGAAGATGGTAAAGAGTTGACACTAGCCAAGTTTAATGAAGCTTTGAACGCAAGTATTAATAAATCAGAGGGCGATATACGTTCCTATGAAGCTGGAGAGGGGGAATATATTGATTATGTGGTGGCAATCGCACATTTACGGATATGCCAATGGTTAAAGTATGAGCTAGGTTACAATTCTGGCTCTGGTAAAGCATCACTTCAGGTGGCATCGATAAAACGTTATTATCACAGCTTCGTTTCTGACTTTTTAATTTACATTTTAGAATATCAAATAAATTTGAATAATGCCATCGAAGAACAATTTGAAGAAATGTATGAGTACCTTATTTTAGAAAAATCAATGAAAGATCAGGAAAAGCAGGAAACAATCGCTGAGAAAAATGATAATAAAAAGCACGACACCTCTGGCTATTCTTTCGCGAGGTTAAAAACATTTCATCAGTATTTGGTCAACAAGCATGATGCACCAGTAGTAGCGTACTTGTATGAACATCAGAGAGACAGCGGGAAATTTTTAAAAACACGGACCATTAGTCCGCAGATGTTTGAATTAATGATGAAAATTGTGAAAAATTATCCACACATTTTAGGCATTTCAGGGAATGACATAGTTGCATTGCAATGGGTCTATCGACTCGCATTTAGACTAGGTTTGCGTATTGATGAAGTGACAGGCATCCATCTCAATGATTTTGACTCTGCACAGCTTCGAAGTCATCTTAAAAATAATCGTTTATATTACGAAGCAAAGTCAGATCGTAAAGATACGACTTCAAATGAATCATCCAATTCAGATATTGAAAATCTGGTTTTAAAAATTCATTCCAACTCTCACCGTAATGTTAAAAACGAAAATGCAAATCGTCAGTTTGATTTATCCTATTTTTTAAATCCAAATGAATTTAAAGAGTTCTGTGATTTTTATAAAAAATATTTAGCTGCTTCTTTGAGCGAAGCGGAATTACAAGTACAGAATACATTACTCTTCACCTTTGAAAATCAACAATTATCAAAAATCACTAGGAGCTTGTTTAATCTGGTATTAGGGACAAGTGATCATTCATATACATTTCACGCATTTAGGCATAGTGCTGCATCACACTTAGCAATTTTATTGAAAGGCAGCCACCAGCTTATCTGTAGTTTTACTGACTATGACTCTAGGTTTGTAGGTAGGCTTAAAAAGCATATATTGCAAAATATCGATCATGCATCATTACATAGCGCAGATGTATGGCAACGTTTAGCACATCTAATGGGGCATGAAGACTTTAACGTGACCGCAAGTAGCTATATACATCATCTTAATATTTTAATTGCAGACATGTTTTATACAGCAAAACGTGAATATCAGCCTGAATTGATTGGTGCATTACTAAAAAATAGCAAAATTATTAATGCTCAATTTAAATCCTTAAAGATATCTGAGGATGAATCAGCTTTTAACATTCTTCAAAAATCTAAGTTTTTTTTAAAGGTTTTTGAGAAACCTAATGATCCAAAGCAATTCTTAAAAAAAGATGAAATTGAAAAAAAACAAATGAGTTTTTTATATCCAAAAAGATTTCTAGAATCATATCAGGAATGGAAAGTAAATGACCGGATCATAAATCCTGAAGACCAGCTTGTTAACTTAATAAAGTCAATTAGTAGACAATTTTATATTTATAAAGATAAAGAAATAGCTAGAAGTGAGGAGCGTGATCTGCAAGAAATGGATTTAAATTGGGAGCGAATGATCAATTGGTCGTATTTATATGGAATATGCCATCCATTCATAATTGACAAAGAAATTACCCAAAAAGAAATTAAAAATTTGGTGGTGTTTCAAAAAGTATGCTGAAACAAAGCAGGTTGAATTTTGATAAAATAGAGAAATGCGAATAACTCTAGAAATCAAATGTCCAACCTGCCTCAGTGACAGTATAAAGAAAAATGGCATCAAAGTAGATGGGAAACAAAACTATCAGTGCAAAGACTGTAAACGTCAGTTTATTGGTGACCATGCTCTGAGCTATCTAGGATGTCATTCAGGCATTACTCGAAAAATATTACAGTTGATGGTCAGAGGTAGTGGTATACGAGATATCGCTGAAGTTGAGCGAATCAGTATCGGTAAAGTTTTACGTACTTTAACCGAATCGACCTACCAAATTCAGCCTAAACAAAGTCATTATGAGTCTCTTGAAGTTGATGAGTTTTGGACTTTTGTGGGAAATAAAAATAATAAACAATGGCTTATTTACGCCTACCATCGAGAAACAGGTGAGATTGTTGCTTATGTTTGGGGTAAAAGAGACTTAGCTACAGTTCAACGATTGAAGGCAAAGCTTAAACAATTAGGTATTCACTACACCCGAATTGCAAGTGATCATTGGGACAGTTTCATAACTGCTTTTAAAAACTGCAAGCAAAGTATTGGTAAATTTTTTACTGTAGGTATTGAAGGTAATAATTGCAAAATAAGGCATCGAATTAGGCGCGGTTTTAGAAGGAGTTGTAATTTTTCAAAAAAGATTGAAAACCATTTTAAAGCTTTCGACTTAACCTTTTTTTACATCAATAATGGCTTCATTTAATGTCAGCATACTTTTTGAAACACCACCAAAAATTTTTATTATATTTTGGAAAATAAAATTTCATTGAAAAATGATCGATCAGTTTTAGTTTTTGAAGCAGTCTGTCAAAAAGATTTGAAATTGTACGATTCATTTGTGGAGTTTATTACCAAAATATATTCGAACGTAGAATCCTACTTAGATATAGAAAAATCAAGTTCAAGTGATTTTGATAAAAAAATAGGGAGTGAAGTTAAAATAAAATATTATAAAATTAGTAATAAAAAAGCAGATTCAAAGCATCATCTGATACAAAAAGTTGTACTACAAAGTATCTTTTTTAAGATGAAATGCATTGGATTACCTTCCCTGTGTCAAAAGAAAATGGTCTAAAATGTTTTACCATAGAAGTAGGGGGCTACAGTTTTTTTATATTAAAAAAATATATAAAAAACAGCGCTATATAACTTTAGGCAATTCATGTTTGATTATTTTTTCATTATTTATGTAAGGTTCCTATTTTTTTTGGTCAAAAAAAAGGGACACTAAGAGCGAGATGTGCACTCTGTGATGTTGATTTTTGATAATTTTTTTCTTGTAAATTTATTCGCATATTATTTTTTAAATTTAATCTATAAAATTATATATAAGGTAAATTTTATAGACTAGTGATTTAATATAAATTATTTACCCTATAAATTGATTTTTTTTATTCTGTAAAATAGGGAAATTAGTTTTTATTTTTTATAAATAAAAAAATTAATTTTGCTAGATTTATAATATTAAATACAGCATAGAAAACTGGGTTGTGTTTTTGGTTTGATTTTATAAGCTATTTTTAAATAGCCTAAGCAAATATATTTCAGAAAAATAGCCCAAGCCTTTGCTTTTTAAAACTGCTGTTTTACAAAGCAAAGGCTTGGGAGTCCACCAATATGATTATTTTTAGATTTTAATGAGGTCCCAAAAAATAGAGAAGATAAATTAATTAGCTTAGGTAATCCTTCTATAAGTATGCAGCATAGATTTTGAGCTAAACACGCATCCTTGTATGTAGGTAAAATACAGGGATTTTTTCGGCTAAAATTTTGAAAAAATTAAGCCAGCATTCAATTTTAAAATATCACTAAAAAATGAATAAAAAATTCTAATTTGGTTTGACCAAAGAAAAAGATACCCATATGATAATTACGTTACAGCAAAATCTGTAATCGGGCGTGGAAACCTGAAAATTACTACAGAAGCATTAAAACCGCTTTAGCGGTTTTTTGTGCTTATTATGCTTAGTTTGCCATTATGGTAGGCCAGGCAGGGCAGTCTATGACTGGCCGTCTTCTGTAGTGCGGTATTTCCACCCCTGTTTGGTCTACCTCCATCTCGTGGAAAAGATGGTTGTAGATAGTTAATTCTAAACTACAGGTACTAAACATGAAGATTTTATTATCTAATCCCCCCATTTCTCTTAGGTCTCTTTTGTTAGCGCTGACTGGATATTGACGGTCATTTAATTCACAGCTTTAACCAAATCGAACTATATACATTTTCAAATTTCGTACTTGAGCGAAAGTAGGAAAGTGTTGCCTGGAGAAAATAAGAAATGGGTTCTACACGACTATTGACCAATATTATTCAGCGTAAAGTCATGTTGCCAGAAGAAATGTCACCTTCAATGCAGCGTGACAATTTTGAAGTGGCACTGACTGATTTTGAAAAGCATCCAATCATCAAATGTTTATTTAAGGCGGATAACCAGCGTTCTACTGAATATTGGAGCGTGCAAGAAATTGCAAACTTTATTGAGGATTGCACAGAAGATCAAAATATCAATTTGTGTATCTTGTATTGGAAAGATATACACGGCAATATTTACATTATTGATGGAGCACATCGTCTTTCCTGTATCTATGCGTGGATTAATAGATATTTTGCGGATGAGCAAGTCACTCAAGCACCTAATTTCAATGATCCACAAAAACAAGATATTCGTTACCTCCGCAATTATTTAGGAGATCTCGCTGATTTTCAAAGAATTTGCACTGATGCTGAATTTGCAGAAAAAAAGTCGAAGTTAGAAGATATTAAAATCAGTTTCAGGCAGGTACTGGGGACTCCGGAAGATGCGCGACGGGTATTTCAATCTATTAACTCAGATACTAAACGTTTAGATAAATATGAGGAATATCACCTAAGAAATCGCGGTAGTGACGCGTATTATGCGATCTATGCCTGTTGTTATATCAATGACAATAAATCTAACCTAGAAGAGCTCCAATATACACGTTTAAATGAGTTGATTGAGTTAGGGGAGAGGATCCACCAGTTACTTTTTTCGACCATTTTATTAGACAATGAAATGAGTCATGGCAAAAAAATTGGCTTGGTCAATGAGCTGATGAATATCATTGCGGGTGATCAGATTCATAATATTATGAGTCTGAATCAGGGGGAGCGCGTTGAAAACCTAATGTCGCATCTGTTGACCATTCTTTGCAGAATAGCGACGCCTGTAAAAAATGCTGGGGTTCCGAGTTTGGGCTTACATCCATACTTATATTTTTATAAGGATCAGCGTTTTCAGATTACTTCTTTTCTTGCATGGTTTTCAATTGTGTATGAAATTCATGAAAGCCGCATGCAGATTCATCATCGAAAGATTAGTTTCAAGGACTTCACCCGGGTACGCCGTAGTATTGAGTTCTTGATCGCCAATTTCCCCGTGGCGACCACCGAAACGGTCGGCAAGTTCGGCAGTGGTATCAAGGGCTATGATCGGCTACAAATTGTCTATAAAGCCTTTATTTGCTTAAGCTTGGAAATGGAGGTTGATTTTGATGATGAGAAATGCCTGAATACCTTTATTCTGTCCATGTCTAAGGCCTTCAAGTACATAAACTTTAACGAGTTCTATGTCGAAAGGTTTTTGGGTGGTTATGATGATGCAGTAGTCAAGAATGTGGTGGGATATGTGGAGTCGATTAGTCCAATTTCTCGGTCAAAGCCAAAGGCCTTTTCGGCATTAACCAAGAGTCTGCTTAAGCACAATTTTGTGGTGGGTAATCATAACTTTTGCCTCATTTGTGATGGATTGATCTATCTTGATTCTACTGAATCGGATCATCGGATTGCCAAAGCCGTAGGTGGGCAAGGCGTTCTAGAGAATGGCCTGCTGGTTCATCCCATCTGTAATAGGATGAAATCAGATCTGAGCCTGGAAGAGATTAGAGCGGATTTGTTTGGTGAATTACTGTATTGAGCAGCAGAGGCGGTAAATTAATTTTCTAAAATTTATCAATGATTTAGCTTTTTATATATTCAGCCAATGTGGTTGTTTTTAATTCACTTTAGAATCACAACCAGAAACTAGCTGTAGTTTCTGAATGACCGTCAAGGTCCTTAGTTTTGCCTATAGATTCCCCCTATGGGCATTTTTTTTTGATCAAAAACATGTATAGGTGACTTTAAAATAAACCTTTTAGCAATTCATAAGCAATGAGTATTAAGGCTGAGACCATCAGCAACACAAAAATGAGTTCCACTCTAGTTAACATCTTAGTTTCATTTACTATCCGCATGCTTCAACAGCAGCTTTGAATGTTTCACTTAAACTTTAAACTTTTTTTAAAATTGAATATTTTTACATCTAGGTTCTAAACTTTGATAGAATTAATTAAAACTTTAGATTTCAAGTGTAAACAATGAGAAGCGCTAATATTCGACGTGATGGCTACTTAAAATTTCTGAATACATGGCAAGACCGTGATGTCATTAAAGTGCTTTCGGGTGTACGTCGCTCTGGAAAATCCACCTTATTGGCGATGTTTCAACAAGACCTAAAAGCACAGGGTGTACAAGCCGAAAACATCATTGCCATCAACTTCGAATTTATGGAATTTGAAGAACTCACCGATTACCGTAAACTACATGATTATGTACTGTCTAAAGTTGATAAAAGCAAAAAAAACTATGTTTTTTTAGATGAAATACAACATGTTAAAAATTTTGAGAAAGTAGTCGACTCCTTATATGTTCGGGATTATATCGATTTATATATTACAGGCTCAAATGCATTCTTTCTAAGTGGAGAACTTGCGACTTTACTTACAGGACGCTATATCGAGCAACACGTTCTACCTCTGTCATTCCAAGAATTTAAACAGTGGCATATTGAAAATAATCCGATCATCCAACAATTATCCAATCGTGATTTGTATGCCATGTATACGCGCAGTAGTTTCCCTTATACGCTTGCCATGACCAGCCAGCAGGAAACTTATGATTACTTGCAAGCGGTCTATGCCAGTGTAATGTTTAAAGATGTTATTCCCCGTTTGAATACTGCCGATATTAACTCTCTCGAGCGTGTCGCAAGATATTTGGCAAGCGTGACAGGCTCACCCATTTCCATCAATAAAATTAAAAATACCTTTGTTTCAAGCGGGGTTAAAATCTCATTTGAAACAGTAAAACGCTATATTCAGGGCTTACAGGACAGTTTGTTATTTTATAGTGCTGCACAATTTAAAGTACGTGGGCGTGAGTTATTACAATCCTCTGAAAAATACTATTTAGTTGATGTCGGATTGCGCCGGATTATGTTGCCTGATGCTAATGCTGATCAAGGTCATATCTTAGAAAATGTGATTTATCTTGAGCTTGTCAGACGAGGTTATACGGTCTATGTAGGGCGGGTTGATGAATATGAAATTGATTTTGTTGCTGTCGATACTTTACAGAATTTAACTTATTATCAGGTGGCATTAGAAACGCTCAATGAGGAGACACTCAGCCGAGAGTTACGTCCATTACAGAAAATTTCTGATTCGTATCCCAAGTATTTGCTTACCTTAGACACGATAGGGACTGAAGCGAATTATAATGGTATTGTAAAAATGAACGCTCTCGATTGGTTGCTATCTGAAAATAAGTAAAGTTGAGGGTAGACATGGATAATCTTATTTATTAATTAAAAATCAAAGACTTTTCAGCATCATTCAAGAATGTATTCAAGCATAATTTCTGCTCCAATTGTGATGGATCGATTTACCTCGATTCGATTGAGTCAGACTATCATGATTGATCCAGAGTCGCTTACTGAAAGTAGCGAGAATTGCGCTGGAGTTTCTGAAGGATATTAATTCCTTAGTTTGCCCATTCATCCATCTGGGCATTTTTTTTGATCAAAATACAGTGCTGTTCTTGCTAAAAAATGACGGCACCCACCATAAAACACAATATTCCAAAAATAATCCAAGGCCAGATCTTTGTGTTCGGTTGTTCTAAATTCTGAGGATTATATTCCGTGTGTTCTAGCGATGTCGGTTGTGGAACACGGGTCTTTTTAGAGTAAGGCTGGTGTTTAGAGTAAGATAGTCCCGTACCTGGAATACCGACACTGGTTCGCGTACCTTTTTTTCCAATATTTAGAGAAGCACCAGGTTTGCCAATGCTGGCACTGCTGATGCCTTTATGGGTCAGATTAATTTTAAAACCCGGGAATAATTTAATACTTTTACGAAATCTAAAACCCATATTGCTCTCATTCTAAAACTTAGCTCAATTCACGCGCTATACCAGGATCCATGATCTGCTAGAGATCGTACTTTGACGGCTATCATCAGGATACTAGTATATTTTTTATCTGATGATTGCAATACTACCTTTAAATACCGTCAAAAATATTTACTGTATATTTGCTGTAGGGTAATCTTAAAGCTGCTATTTATTGACTGATTGGTATATGACGACAGATAAGCATGAAGTGCTTCTTCGAATGCGAGCCATCGAGTTGCTTGCTTACTGGGAAGGTCGTTTGGTTACCAATCGTTTGATGAGCTGGTTTGGGCTCAGTCGACAGCAGGCTTCTGCGGATATCAAGCGTTACAATACGCTGTATAACCCCGATGCCTTGATTCATGACCCCTCCGTCAAGGGTTATGTGCCTAAGGCCAGCTTCCAGCCTGTACTGACTACAGCGCATATCAATGAATATCTCAATATGCTCTCGGGCTTGGTCAGTGAATCGCATGCCCTGATTGCGATGCCAGAACCGAATCTTACAGCAGTTCAATTACCTGATCGCAGTGTACGTCCTGAAGTGATTCGGGAAGTTTTGCGTGCCTGCCGAAACCAAAACACTTTAAAAATGATTTATGCCTCGATGCAGAATCCGCAGTGGCATGAACGCATCATTTCCCCACACACCCTGGTGTATACCGGTTTTCGCTGGCATGTCCGTGCCTATTGCCATCAGAGCAAGCAGTTTAAGGACTTTTTACTCTCCAGAATTGATCGTACACCTGTTGTGGTGGCGATTGAGTCAGTAGACCCTGCTCAGGATCAGCAATGGCATGAAGAAATTGTACTGACGCTGATCCCTAATCCAAAATTGAATGAAGCTCAAAAAGCGCTGGTCGAAAAAGACTTCGGCATGCCTGATGGCAGATTACAGATTTTGGTCAAAAAAGCCCTGGCTCACTATACCTTGCAGCGATATCAGGCTGCGATCACGCTAGCTGAGGCGGAAGATGCCTTGAAATATCCTCTGGTGTTACAACGTTCAGATATCGAAAAGCTGTCATCTTATCTGTTTGATCAGGCGTCATAGGAGATTGGCCATGTTAGAGCAATTTCATTATGACAGTGACCTGATTGGCGGTTCCCTGATGGTGCGTGAAAGCCGGCTGATCGCGGATCTTTTATTACGAGAAGCGACTCCAGAACAATGGCATCAGGCAATTCAGATTGACAATATTCTGCAAAAAAGAACGCCTGCTTCAGCCCAACGTAACGCCACTGCCATTCGTAAGCGTCTTGAGCGCTTAGAGCCTGATTTCTGGAAAGCTTTGCGTGATGGGGATGATGAGCTGGCGACCCAGGTGGCTTTTTGTGGCGCATTGGAACGCAACCTATTGCTGCTTGAGTTTATGGAAACAGTGATGAGAGAGGCCTATATCTCTCAGGCTCAATACCTGGACAGTTATATCTGGTCAGACTTTCTGGATGAGCGTTCACAACGCGATCTTGATATCTGTGATTGGAAAGAGTCCAGCAAGAAAAAAATGGGGCAGGTGGTGTTTCGCATGCTGGCAGAAGCCGGTTACTTAAAAAGTACCCGTAAGCTGGAGTTGCAGCGTGTGATCGTCAGAGCAGAGCTGCGTAGCCTGTTGGAAGAACATTATAAACAACGCATTAAAAGATCTATGGAAGTGTCGCTATGGACGCGGTAGTTGTAGAGGGGCAGCAATGAGTCAAAAAATACATGAGCGTCTGAATCAGATTCCAGAGCGAATACTTTCAACCGAGTTTCTCACCGGTCAAGGATTGGGCAATGAAATTGGCTTCTGGATTTTTGATTATGCACCTGAAGATGAGTTGAAGGTGCGCGAATATCTGCATTTTCTAGACGGGATGCTGGAGAAAAAACACAGTCAGCTGAAGGTGGTGAATATCAACCTGCTGCAAGCCGTGGTGGATTATCTGTCTGAGCGTAACTTCATCGATAAAGCCATTCAAATGCAAAAAGCCAAAGGCGATGAGGCGCTGCTCAAAGCGCTGAAAGGCCCACTGCATATGGATAAGTTCGCGCCGTATCTGGTGAGTAAATATGCCACCAATGCGCAAGATATTGTGTTGATGACTGGGGTTGGGTCGGTTTGGCCACTGTTACGTGCCCATCACTTATTGAACAGTTTGCATTCGTTACTGGGGCATAAGCCAGTGGTGCTGTTTTACCCAGGTTATTACGACGGTCAAGCGATGAGTTTATTTGGAAAAATTCCAAGCAATAATTACTACAGAGCATTCAGATTAGTGCCTTAACACGGCAAATAGAAATAAGAATTCGGGGGAATGGATTGAGATGAACATTAAAGAACTTTTTTATAAGCCATTAGATCGTGCGATTAACGGGGTCGTAAAAGCAGACCAGAATGACAATACTACGGTTTATCAGGAACTCGATGAGTATGTGGTCACCAATGAACTGGAAAAGCATTTTCGGGACTTTTTCCAGTCTTATGGCACAGACCTAAGCGATCCTTCGATTGCTAACCGAGTCGGCGTATGGATTTCAGGCTTCTTTGGTTCAGGTAAATCACATTTTCTGAAAACCTTGTCGTATATTCTGGCCAATAAAGTGGCACGCGATGCGGAAGGTAACGAACGCAGTGCTGCAGAATTCTTTGATGAAAGCAAAATCCGTGATGCGTTTATCCGTGCTGATATTGGCAAGGCTGTTAGTCATCATGCCGATGTCATCCTATTTAACATCGACAGTAAAGCCAGCTCCAATGATGATGGCAATCCGATTCTGAATGTGTTTTTACGCGTGTTTAACGAGTATCAGGGTTTTAGTGCTGACCATCCACATATTGCCCATATGGAACGTCATTTGAGCCAGAAAGGGGTCTATGAGCGCTTTAAACAGGCGTTTGAGGAATCCAGCGGCATGTCCTGGCTAGGGGAGCGTGATGGCTACCAGTTCTATCAGGATGATGTCGAAACTGCGATTTCTCAGGCACTGAATCTATCAGCAGAAGCAGCGCATAAATGGTTTGAGGATTCTGAGCAGACCTTTAGTGTTTCGGTGGAAAACTTCTGTCAGTGGGTGAAAGAATACCTGGACAGCAAAGGACCCCAGCAACGCATGTTGTTCTTGGTCGATGAAGTGGGGCAGTTTATTGGCAGCGATACTCGCTTGATGCTGACATTGCAAACCATTACTGAAAACCTAGGTACGATCTGTAAAGGCCGCGCTTGGATTATTGTCACCTCACAGGCAGACATCGATGCTGTTTTAGGTGAGATGTCTTCTTCCAAAGCCAATGACTTCTCCAAGATTGCTGGTCGTTTTAAAACCCGGTTATCACTGTCCAGTTCCAATACCGATGAAGTCATCCAGAAACGTTTATTACGTAAAACCCCAGAAGCAGAAGCATTGCTCAGATCGGTGTTTGAGCAAAAGGGCGATATCTTAAAAAACCAGATCACCTTTGACCGTTCAGGCCCAACACTCAAGAACTATGAGGGTCCAGACAGCTTTATCAATAACTATCCTTTTGCGCCGTACCATTTCCAGCTGGTGCAAAAAGTATTTGAAGAAATCCGTAAGGTCGGTGCGACCGGTGCACACCTGGCCTATGGTGAACGGTCCATGTTGGATGCGTTCCAGATGGCCGCGAATGCGATTGCTACAGATGAAGTCGGTGCCCTGGTTCCTTTCCACCGCTTCTATACTTCAGTGGAAGGATTTCTGGATACTGCAGTGAAGCGTACCATCGACCAGGCAGGGCAGAATAAGACCCTGGATGGTTTTGATGTGCAGATGCTGCGTACCCTGTTCATGATCCGCTATGTCGATATCATCAAAGGTACCTTGGATAACCTGGTGACTTTGTCGATTGAGAAAATTGATGAAGATAAGCTGGCATTACGCAAGCGGATTGAAGAAAGCCTACTGCGTCTGGAAAAAGAGAGCCTGATTACTAGGAATGGTGATGAGTTCCTGTTCCTGACCAATGAAGAACGCGATATCACCCGTAAAATTAAAGCCACAGACTTAGCGGCTTCAGAAGAAAATAAAGAGTTAGCTAATCTAATCTTTAAAGATTTACTGAGGGATCAGAACAAATACCGCCATCAAGCCAACAAGATGGACTATCAGATTGGTCGTTTTCTGGATGGTCATAGCCTGGATGGCAAGTATGAGAGCGATTTGAAAGTTGAAATCATTTCTCCACTGGATACGGAATATAACCTCTACACAGAAGCTTTCTGTATTGGTAAGAGCGCCGAGGCCGAAGGGCAGGTACTGTTTAAACTGGCAGACGATAAACAGTTCTTTAATGAACTGCGCACCTGGCTGAAAACCAATAAATTCATCCGCTTAAATGATGATGGTACCCAATCCGATATCACCCGTATTCTGGCAGACCGTGGCCGTGAGAATCAGGAGCGTAAAAAACGTCTGCGTGCCCGGGTCGAAGAAATGTTGCTGGACGCGGAAAGTTATGCCTTGGGTCAACATCTACAACTTTCATCTTCAAGTCCAACCACCAAGCTGGATGAGGCTTGTCGTTATCTGCTGGAAAACACTTATACCAAACTGAGCTATTTGCATGTCTATCAGCAGGATGCCTGGCGTGAACTGAACGCCGTCTTGACTGTTGATGATATGGCGCAACTCGGATTGTCTCTGGATGGCGGTCAAAGCAATCCGAAAGCCCTACAGGAAGTGGAGCAGTACATTGCACTACGCGCCACTGGTACAGAGCGTATTCTAGTCTCAGATGTGGTGGATCGTTTTGCCAAACGTCCTTATGGCTGGCCGGATGCCGAGATTTTACTATTGGTGGGTCAGCTGGCTGCGATGGGGCGGATTTCTCTGCAGTTAAATGGCGGCAGCTTACAGTTAAAAGATGCCTTTGAGCCTTTACAAAACAGCCGCCGTCGCCGTGATGTGTCGATCATTAAAAAACGCCAGACTGATGATCAGGTGTTGAAACAGGCACGCCAACTCACCCAAGACCTATTCTCGGCTATGGGACCAGCGACAGAAAAAGAGCTATTTGAATTCTATACCCAACATTTTAAAAACTGGTTAGCCAACTTTAAGTCTTATAAGAGTAAAACTGATGTCGGGCAGTTCCCAGGCAAGAAAGTGATTGAAAAGTCGATTCTGACTTTGGAACGTCTGCTGGCGAATAGCGACAGCTTCGATTTCTTTAAGGCCGTGGTTGAGAACAAGGACGACTATCTTGATCTGGAAGAAGATTATCGTGACATTCATGAATTCTTTAGTAACCAGATGCCGAGCTGGCAGCAACTGCAACAGGCCTTACGTCATTTTGAGAAGAACAAACAGGCGCTGGGCAGTGATGAGGTGGCAAAAAAAGCCCTCTCCGAATTACACCGTATTTCGACCCTTGAATCACCATATGGTTTACTCAATAAAATCGCTGATTTGGTTCGCACTGTGGAAAGCGTCAATGAGCGACTGTTGAGTGAGAAGCGCAATCAGGCGATAGAACACATTGATGACAAGATCAAGCAGTTAGAAGCCGAGATTAAAAACAGTGGCATCGCTACCGCTGAGCTGAGTAACAAGCTATTACGCCCACTACAATTGTTCAAAGCGGATATTGAAGTGGAAACTAGCCTGTCCACCATCTATATGCTGCAAACCCAAACCGCCGTGGAGCGTTTTGATGAAGCCTTGTATGAGTTGGAAAGCGAAGTTCAGACGGAAATCCAGCGTCAGGCCAAAGCGGCACAACTGGCTCAGAGCAAAGCCGAGAGTGTAACTAACACTGCAACCACCTCCAGCCCAGCTACATCAACACCTGCTGCGAGTCCGGTACAGCCTGCGATAGCCGTAGTGCCACCGAAACCAGTGGTAGAAGTTGATGTCGCTAGCATTTACAGCAAAAGCTCAAGCAGTGTCTATCTGGAAACAGAAGAATCAGTGGATCAATTTGTAGACGCACTCAAAGCTGAATTGAAAAAAATCGTGAGTGATAAAAAGCGTGTGCGTATTCGCTAACTTGGGTTAGGGATATCGGCATCAGTCATTGATTAAGGGTTTAAAGATGAATACCAGTAATATTAAAAAATACGCACCGCAAGCACGAAATGATTTTATCGCAGCGATGCGCAAACAGGCCGCCAAATACGGCATCACCGCAGACAGCATTTTACCGGCTGAACAGAAAGGCGACTTGCTGCTGATTGGCGATCAGGTTTTTCCGCTATCCGTCATGAAACCACGTGACAAGCTGATCAAGCGCATTCAAACCAGCAGTTTTGAGCAGACGATTGATTATATCGCTTACAGTTGGTTTAACCGTCTCTGTGCGATTCGTTACATGGAATGCAAAGGCTTACTCGATCATGGTCGCCGTGTACTGAGTAGTGCAGATGGCAGTGCAGGCTTGCCACAGATTCTGGAAGAATGTTTGGATATTGACCTACCGGGTTTAAATGCCAGTCGTGTGGCTGAACTCAAGCTGGATGGCAATAAAGACGAAGAATTGTACCGTGAGCTGTTACTAGCTCAATGTCATGCGTTGAATCAGGTCATGCCACTCCTGTTTGAACAGGTTTCTGATGAGTCAGAACTGTTACTACCTGACAATTTAACCAAAACCGATTCCTTGATCCGTGATTTAGTGAGCAGCATTCCGGAAGAAGACTGGTCGGATGTGCAGATTATTGGCTGGTTGTATCAGTTCTATATTTCTGAAAAGAAAGATCAGGTGATTGGTAAAGTCGTCAAAAGTGAAGACATTCCTGCAGCGACGCAACTCTTCACCCCAAACTGGATTGTAAAATATTTGGTACAGAACAGTGTCGGTCGTTTATGGCTGATGGCACAGCCTGATAGTACGCTGGCCAGTGAATGGGAATACTATATTCAGCCAGCGGAACAAACTGATGAAGTCAATGCCCAGTTAAAACAGCTGATTAATGTCCGTATCAGTGAAGATGGCGATACTTTAAACCCTGAAAGCATTACGGTGCTGGATCCAGCCTGTGGTTCGGGGCATATTCTGGTGGAAGCCTATGATTGCTTAAAAGCAATTTACTTGGAACGTGGTTACCGTAGCCGTGATATTCCACGTTTGATTTTGGAAAATAACCTGTACGGTATTGATATTGATACCCGTGCAGCACAGTTGGCCAGTTTTGCACTGCTGATGAAAGCGCGTGAGGATGACCGCCGTTTATTTAGCAATCCACCGAAGCTCAATATTAGTGCACTGCAAGATAGTCATCCAGAACGTTTGGATGCATTTAGCCAAGATTTATCCAGCGCCAACATTGCGCAAGCAGACTTAAAAGAATTACTGGATTTATTTGAACATGCTTCGACCTTTGGTTCTTTAATTCAGGTGCCTGAAGAATTAGCCCAAAATCTAGCTGAGTTAGAAACCAAATTGAATACAGCTTTAGAGTCAGGGGATATTTTTGCGCAGCAGTCAGCACAAGAATTATTACCTTTGGTTCAGCAAGTAAAACTCTTAGGTAAACAATATGATGCTGTAATTGCCAATCCACCTTATATGGGTGGAGGAAAAATGAATGCAATCTTAAAAGATTTTGCTAAGAAAAAGTTCCCAGATAGTAAATCTGATTTATTCAGCATGTTTATTGAACGTGGGTTTGCTTGGTGTAAAGACAGCGGCTTTAATAGCATGGTGACCATGCAAAGCTGGATGTTCTTATCGTCATATGAAGCAATGCGTGAAAAGTTATTGCAAGATCGTACGATTCAAACCATGGCACATTTAGGTGCTCGAGCATTTCCTGAAATATCAGGGGAAGTCGTACAAACAACAGCTTTTGTGATGCAAGGGCAACATATAAATGGATTTAAGCCTGTATTTTTTAGACTTGTAGATACAGGGCAGGATCAAAAAGAATCAGAACTAAGATCAGGGCTTAATCGTTTTGACTCTACGATTCAAGATGATTTTAAGAAAATTCCAGGTAGTCCTATTGCTTATTGGGTAAGTGATAATGTTAGAGAGATTTTTGATATTAGCCCTTCCTTGTCTTCAATAGCTGAAACAAGAAAAGGTATGGTTACTGGCAATAATGAAAACTATGTAAGATCATGGTATGAAATTAAGATATCCAATTTTGGTGCTGCTGGTTATTCGCGAGAATCGGCCAAGAGTTCTGGATTAAAATGGTTCCCTTATAATAAAGGAGGCGGTTTTAGGAAATGGTATGGCAACAAAATTGATGTAGTTAATTGGCAAAATGATGGTGCTTTATTACAGTCAGCTAAACATCCTACAGAAAATAGAGTATGGGCTACAAATTTTAATTTAGATTATATATTTAAACCTAATGTTAATTGGGGAGCTGTTACTTCTTCAGACTTTTCCGCAAGATATTCTTGTGGTAGTGAATTATTTGATGCTGGTGGATCAGCAGCATTCACTGGTAACTATCCTCTCATGCTTTTAATTGCCTATTTAAACTCTTACGTCGCTAGTTATTGTTTAAAAACAATAAATCCTACACTAAATTTTCAAGCAGGTAATATATCTAATTTACCTATTAAAATTATGAATAGTGATACGGTCACTACTTATACATCCAAATTAATAGATTTATCCAAAACAGATTGGGACTCTTACGAAATTTCATGGGAATTTACTGAAAACCCAGTTATCCGTATGGGGCAGCCGAACCTAGAACAAGCCTTTAGCACATGGCAACAGCAAAATGCTGACGCCGTGGCTGAAATGAAAAGTCTGGAAGAAGAAAACAACAAGCTGTTTATTGACGCTTATGGTTTACAGGATGAACTCACACCCGATGTGCCTGATGAACAAATCACGCTCACCCGTGCCGACCGTGAGAAAGACAGCCAGCGTTTAGTGTCTTATGCGCTTGGCTGCATGATGGGACGTTATAGCCTGGACGAACCTGGCTTGATCTATGCCCATGCAGGCAATAAAAACTTTGATGCCAGTCGTTATCAAACATTCCCAGCCGATGCTGACGGTATTATTCCACTGACCGAAATGCATTGGTTTGAAGATGATGCAACACATCGTATCCAAGAGTTCTTAACTGCCGTTTGGGGCAAAGACACACTAGACGCTAATATGCTGTGGTTGGCAGAAAGCTTGGATAAAAAAGCCAGTGAAACAGCTGAAGACACGATTCGCCGTTACCTCGCCAGCAAGTTCTATAAAGACCACATGCAGACCTATAAAAAACGCCCGATCTACTGGCTATTCAGCAGTGGTAAACAAGGTGCTTTCCAGGCATTGGTGTACTTGCACCGCTATAACGAAAGTACTTTGGCACGTATGCGTACTGAATACGTTATGCCACTGATTTCCAAAATGGCTGCTTTTGCTAACTCACTGGAAAATGCTAAAGAAAATAGCGACTCTGCGGCTGAAATCAAACGTATTGAGAAAAAACTGCAGGAACTGCATAAGCAACAGGCTGAACTGAGTAGCTTTGAGGAAAAACTGCGTCACTATGCCGATCAGCGTATTACTTTAGATCTGGATGATGGAGTGAAAGTAAACTACGGCAAGTTTGGGGACTTGTTGGCTGAAGTTAAAGCAGTGACGGGGGAGAAATGATGAATGCTTTTTCTCCGGCACTAGACCTTGATGAGGTCGTTGCATGAATTTAAGTCAACTTCAGCAAGGCCTGGAACAAGCCTTTTATACTGAACAGCATCGAATTGTCTTTTGGTACGATGCAGAACAGTCATTTACTGAAGAAATCAAAGCCCTAGAGCTAAATGATGTCCAGATTCTGAATATGGCAGAAGAGTCGAGCCTGGCGATCAAGCTCAAACTGGAACTGCAAGATCAGCAGGGTAAATATTTGCTGTATTTCCCAAGCCCTGAGCCTGAAACCGAGAAAGACTGGCTACTGGACATCAAGCTCTATTCACGCAGCTTCTATGCCGATCGTTTCTCGATTATTTTTAATGAGCTGGGTTTACAGCAGCAGAGTCTAAGAGAACATCTGGCCAAACGTGAAGAATTCCTTAAAGCCAAAGCCCGTCTGAGTACATTGAAACGCTATATCCAGCCTGATGCAGATGAACAGGATCTGGATATGGCCATGATTGCGGCTGTGGTCAAGGCCGATAGTGCCGAGTTGATGCATATTGTCTTGGCGCTGGCAGATGAAATGGTACAGCAGAATCTGGCTCTGGAAGTGAATCCCGACTCCTTTGCTGAACTGGAAAAATTCCAACTGGTGCCAGCTTTAGTCACAGCATTACAGGCGGAAATTGGTTATCCAGCATCGGTTGAAGAATTGAATGGGGAAGCACCCTTTAAGCTCGGTACGTTCTTTATCCGTTTGATGAGCACAGGTTTCTGTGAAAGCCTGGGCGATATACCGCTATGGGCTCAAGAACTGGTGATGTCATCTGTCAGTTCACGTGCGACGGCTAGAGCATTCTTGTCACGCTGGAGAGACAGCTCCAAATACTACCCAACCTTTGATACGCTTTCCCAGAGCGTGGCCAATGCACTGCGGATCAAAGAAAAGGTCGGGGCTTTTGATCTGGAGCAGCTGCTCGATGTCATGACCTTTGAAGTGATTGAACAAAAGATTATTGTCGATCTGGCCAGCCAGATCCCTGCAGCAACCAAAGCTGAACTGGAACATTTCAGAACGATTATTTCTACCCGTCTGGATGGCTATTGGGCTTCCAAACATAAGGATGATGCGACACGCCGTAAATATCGCACCGTCTATACAGCGTTGCAGGCAGCGATTGACCTGTTTAGCCTGCGACTACAGTTTGATTCTGGGTTCTATTTCGATTCCAGTGAAGCCTTGTATAAAGCCTATGAACAGGAGTTGTATCGCTTTGATATGGCATATCGCCACTACAGTGCTGCTTCTCAGCGAGCTCATGTTGATATCCTGAAAAAACTCGATGAAGAAATCGAAAATTGCTATGCCTACTGGTTTATTGATCACTTGGCACGCAACTGGGGCGAGCGTGTAGAAGCTGAGCAACGCTTGAATTTCTGGAAAGTGGCAGATATCCCAAATCAGCAGAACTTCTACGATACCCACGTCAGACCCTTACTGGGTTCTGCAACTAAACGCCGTATTGTAGTGATCATCAGTGATGCTTTCCGCTATGAAGCTGCAGTAGAGCTGCGTGATCGTATCAATGAAAAGCGTTATTCCGAAGCGACCTTGTCTTCACAGCTGGGCGTTGTCCCAAGTTACACCACACTTGGCATGGCTTCGTTGTTGCCGCATCAGACTTTGGAGTACAAAGAGACCGCAGGGGATGATGTTTTAGTAGATGGGCAGTCCAGCAAAGGGACTGCAGCACGATCCAAAATTCTGGCGGCCTATAATGGATTGGCGGTTACCGCTGAAACGGTAAAAGGTTGGTCGCGTGATGAAGGCCGTGAAGCACTCAAAGACCATGATTTGATTTACGTTTATCACAACGTGATTGATGCTCGGGGAGACAGTGCCTCGACAGAATCAGAAACCTTTATGGCGGTGGAACATGCCATTGAAGAACTGACCGAACTTAGCCGCAAAATCTTGATGCATTTCAATATTTCTACCCTGTTGATCACAGCCGACCATGGCTTCTTGTTCCAGCAAAGTAAACTAGAATCTGCGGATCGTTCAAGTTTGACTGAAAAACCTGCGAATACATTGAAAAGCAAAAAACGCTATGTGATTGGGCATGGTTTACCAGAGAGCAAAGAAGCATGGAAAGGCTCAACCCAAGCTACGGCAGGCACACGATCTGCGACTGATTTCTGGATTCCAAAAGGGGCGAACCGTTTCCATTTTGTAGGAGGCTCACGTTTTGTGCATGGCGGCATCATGCCTCAGGAAATTGTGGTGCCGGTACTGACGGTAAAACAGCTACGTGGTGAAAAGGCTGGACAGCGGACCAAGCGTAAAGTTGAGGTCATTTCTACCAAATCCACGCTGAAGATGGTCAATAACATCCAGAAGTTTGATTTGATGCAAACCGAAGCTGTCAGTGAGCTGGTCATGCCAGTGACTTTATCCATTGCCATTTATGATGGGGATCTCAAAGTATCTAGTGAAGAAACCTTGACCTTTGATAGCAGTACCGACTCTGTTGCGGAACGGGTAAAACAGGTCAGACTGTCATTGTCCGGTACTGATTTTGACCGTAAGAAAGATTACTTCCTGGTACTGAAGGACAAAGACCTAAATATCGAAATGCAGCGCTATAAGGTCACCATTGATCTGGCATTTACCGATGACTTCTTCTGATAACGAATTAACGATAGAGCGTAGCCTACATGGAATCTGCTAACGATAAAGAACTGGATCAGCTGCTGAATGAACACTTTGCTGGGCGGGTGGTACGCAAGGATCTGACTAAACTGATCAAAGAAGGCGCCAATGTCCCTGTCTATGTACTCGAATACCTGCTGGGGATGTACTGTGCCTCGGATGATCCAGAGATCATTGAACAGGGACTACGTAACGTAAAGACGGTTCTGGCAGAGAACTATGTACGACCTGATGAAGCCGAGAAGGTGAAATCCCTGGTTCGTGAACGTGGCAGTTATAAGGTCATTGATCGGGTGACCGTAAAGCTGAATGAGCGTAAGGACAAATACGAAGCCTCCTTTAGTAATCTGGGTATCAAAGATGCCGAAATCTCGGCAGGCATCGTTAAAGAGTATGAAAAATTACTTGTTGGTGGTATCTGGGTCATTGCTACGCTCAGTTATTATTTTGAAGAAGGACAGACTAGTTCTCCATTTGGGGTGAGTTTACTCAAGCCGATTCAAATGCCCAATATGAATATGGAGGAGCTATTCAATGGACGAGCAGCATTAAGCACTGATCAGTGGCGCGAGAGTTTAATCCGTTCCATCGGCATGGAACCAGCTTCGTTAAAAGAGGACGTGCAATGGCACCTATTAGCGCGTATGGTTCCGTTCGTTGAAAATAACTATAACGTCTGTGAGCTGGGACCACGCGGTACCGGGAAAAGCCATATTTACAAAGAGTGTTCACCGAACAGTATTCTAGTTTCGGGTGGACAAACCACTGTGGCCAACCTGTTCTATAACATGAGTAGCCGCCGTATTGGTCTTGTTGGTTTATGGGACGTCGTAGCGTTTGACGAGGTCGCAGGCATCTCCTTTAAAGACAAAGATGGCGTACAGATCATGAAAGACTACATGGCCTCAGGATCTTTTGCTCGTGGCCGTGAACAGATGGAAGCCTCGGCTTCAATGGTTTTTGTGGGTAACATTAACCAAAGCGTTGAATCTCTGGTAAAAACCAGCCATCTCTTGGCACCTTTCCCTGAAGCCATGATCGATTCGGCATTCTTCGATCGTTTTCATGCTTATATCCCCGGCTGGGAAATTCCGAAGATGCGCCCGGAGTTCTTCACCAACCGTTATGGATTGATCGTTGATTATCTGGCTGAATTCTTCCGGGAAATGCGCAAGCGTAGCTTTGCAGACTCGATTGAAAAGTACTTCAAGTTGGGAAATAACCTGAATCAACGTGATGTGATTGCTGTTCGTAAGACAGTGTCTGGTTTGATGAAGCTGCTCTACCCACACGGTCAGTTTAATAAAGAAGATGTACGGCAATGCCTGGAATATGCACTGCAGGTGCGCCGTCGGGTCAAAGAACAGCTGAAGAAAATTGGGGGGATGGAATTCTATGATGTGCATTTTAGCTATATCGACAATGACACCTTAGAAGAGTATTTTGTTTCAGTCAAAGAGCAGGGGGGTGGCGGACTGATTCCTGAAGGTCCTGCCAAACCAGGCTTCCTGTATACCATCGGACTCAGTAATAAAGGCATGCCGGGGTTATACCGCTTAGAACTTCAAGTGACCAAAGGTTCTGGAAAATTGGCGACATCAGGCTTATGGAATTCAAGCAGTGCCAAGGAGCAGGTCAAGATCGCATTTGACTACTTCAAGGCCAATGCATCCAGAATATCGGGTGGCAGTAAGGTGTTGGAACATGACTTCCACTTACATGTGGTTGAATTACAGAATACCGGACCGCTCAGCCATCTTGCCTTACCAAGTTTAGTGGCTTTCGCTTCTGGCCTGTTAGGACGATCGGTACAGAGTCAGATGGTGGTACTGGGTGATATGAGCTTGGGTGGCTCTGTGACTCCGGTGGAAAGTATTGCCGAATGTCTGCAAGTTGCTTTTGATGCTGGTGCCAAGAAGGTTGCTTTGCCAATGAGTAGTGCGGCAGATATCCCTACGATTCCTGTGGAACTGTTTACCAAGTTCCAGACCAGTTTCTATGCAGATCCGGTGGATGCTGTGTTTAAGGGGCTAGGGGTGGATTGAATGTAGTCGTATTTTAAGATGATGAGGAAATGGCTCTGTAAATATTTAACAATATCAATATATTGATGAATAAGATAACAGAGTCATTTTTCTTAAAAAGAATGGAATTTTCCTGCTTGGACAAGCGATGGTATTTTATAGAGATGAGCACAAGTGAATAAAGTTCTTAAAAAACAAATCGCTTTTTTTATTCTGCTTGAACCGTACCGGGTTTGTCGGAGACTTTTTTATTTAAGTTAGGCCACCTGACCTAACGGGTTAATCTTATCATAGTACATTGCTTCAAACTCAAAAGGCGATACATAACCCAGTGCACTGTGTACACGCTTTTTATTGAACCAATCTACCCAGTTTAGTGTCGCAAGTTGTACATCTGCTAAACCTTGCCAATCTGCTTTTAAATATTCAATCACCTCTGTTTTGTATAAGCCATTCACCGTTTCAGCCAAAGCATTATCATATGAATCACCAGTCGTACCGACTGATGCTCGTAAATTTGCAGCTTCTAAACGATTGGTATAGCGAATAGAAAGATATTGAACACCTCTATCGGAATGATGAATCACATTCTTTGGCATGCCTCGATCGTGCAATGCTTGCTCAAGTGCATCGAGCACCATATCTGTATTCATCCGTGTAGATACTTTCCATCCAACAATTGCTCGTGAGAACACATCAATAATAAAGGCGGTATAGACCCAGCCTGAATGAGTTTGAATATACGTAAAGTCACTCACCTGAAGCACTGCTTCGCAAGGGTCAGGATGATCAGCATTAAAATTACGTTTCACTAAATCATCTGCTCTTTTTTGATCATCTCGGCTACGGGTGGTTTGTTTATTCTTACCACGCCAAACACCTTGTATAGCTAGCTTCTGCATCAATCGAGCAACTGTACAACGTGCGATAACATAACCTTCACGTTTCAATTGTTGCCAGACCTTACGCACACCATATCGACCTGAACTTTCTTTCCAAATTCGTTTAATTTGTTCAGCATGATGCTCATCATGTAGATCTCGTTTCGCTCGATGTTCTGGATTGTCAGCGAGATCTAAAGTTCGGTAATAGGTTGAAGCTGCGATCGGTAAAATCCTACAAATCGCCTCAACACCATATCGATCTTTATTGTTAAGGATAAAATCCACCATTATTTGTGTGGGCGGTCGAGCTCCGCCTGGGCGAAAAAAGCGGCTGCTTTACGTAGAATTTCATTGGCACGTTTTAATTCTTTAATTTCACGTTCCATTTGCTTCATTTTTTCTTGGTCAGATATCTGTTGTACTTTGGCAGGATTTAGTTGATCCATATGCTTTAAATACCAAACACGCAATGTTTCAGGAGTACAACCAATCTTAGGTGCAATAGCTGTGATTGCAGCCCAAGTAGAAGGATAATCTTTTTCAGATTCAATCAATAATTGAACCGCTCTTTCTCTGATTTCAGGGGTATATTTTGGTTTTGTCATTGGAACATTCTCTCAAGAAAGTTGGTCTCCGACAAACCCGGTACGGTTCATTGTCATCACTGAGTTTAGCCTGATAACGGTAGCAGGTTTCACTGATACTAAATGCGCTGCAAGCCAAACGAGTGCTAATGGCATAGTGGGCAACTGCCTGTTGTGCCATCTTACGTCGGCAAGATGGCCTCACCACTTTTTTGCCATCGCTTCCTGGATGATCTCTGCCTTTAATCGTTCTTCCGCATACATCTTTTTAAGTCTGGTATTTTCTGCTTCCAGTTCTTTGAGTCGAGCCATCAATGAGGTATCCATACCGCCATATTTGGCACGCCATTTATAAAACGTGGCATTACTCATGCCGTGTTCACGACAAAGGGCGGCTACAGGTGTGCCAGATTCTGCCTGCTTCAAGATGGACATGATCTGACTGTCAGTAAATTTCGATGTTTTCATGCAGAATCTCCTGCTTGTATCTTAAGAGAAAATTCTACTTTTAGATCCTTTTATTTTTAGGGGGGATTACCCTTGTAATATTATGTTTTTAAATGATTTCCGAAATAACCTATACAAATTTTTTTTTCAGTGTAATCAGGTAGTATATGCATCCGTTTACCATTTACGAAATTTTTAATATGAGGTTCAAAAGTTTGCTTACCTAAAATGGGATGCTTAAAATCTCTTTGCCTAGCGAGAGTCTTATTATTCATTGTCGTATCACTTTCATTCGTGATAGTTAGACTAGAATTCTCAACCAGATCTTCTAAGCTCGTAGAGTTAATTATTGCGGAGTTTAAGCTCGTTAAAACAGCTATTAATCTCTTAAAGTCTATCGGTTGTAATGAACATGATTTAACTGATTTAAGGAAACTTTCTGTAAAGAGTAAGTTGGGGAAATCATCGTTATCTTGAACCTTTAAACTAGCTAAATATGTTTTATTTTTTTGTCGTAATTCTTTGAATCTATCTAAAAAGATTGTCAACTGTCGGATAGAAGATACATTAGGTACATGAACTGTTTCCTCGTGATATTCAGTATTTTCATACCATCCTTTAATCAAGGAAACAGAGTCTTGTAGCCACCAATCTTTTGAGGATGCACTCAAACTGTGTGAGTGATTTAGATAAGCAAAAGCTAGACCAAAAACTTCTGAGTCACAATTATTTTCATGATAAAAAAGTACTTGCGTAGCATCGACACCACTCTTATTGGGAACTAAATTCATCAAAGGACATTTTAAATCACTGATGACACTCTTTATCTGTCGTTGTCTGTCTCGATCGTTAATAGAATTAAGCCATCTATCAAAATTGAAACCATTCGCATAATTTAAGTGATTCCAACTTCCTTCTAAATCATCAGCTCTTGAAAATTGAACATTGTTATTTTTAGCTTCATGGAGTAGATCAAAAAAAGATGTAATATTATTTTCACAATCTTCTATAGATTCAAAAGGTAATGAAGCTTCATTTAAAACAACAGAATCAAACATAGCACATTAATCCTTTAATAAAATATTTAGGCTTTTATCCCATTCATCAAAGAATCCTTCCGGCCAATAATCTATTTTACCATTTTGATTAATTTCTATTTTTTCAACATTTGTACAGTGTTCTGCAGAACTTAGGTCTCTAGATAAAAAGTAAACGATTACATTCTCTGGAGCTAAATCTTTATTTTTTACCGCAGCTCTAACGCCATTTATGATGTGATCACTATGAGTTTCTATAGCTATTTGAACACCATTTTGTGATGCGAGAGCTATCAACTTTCCAATTAATGATTGACCTGATGGATGCAAATGAGATTCAGGATTTTCTATAATTAATAGGTCTCCTGGTTTAGAACATAGTAAAGCAGTTACTACAGGCAAAACATATGTCAATCCAAAGCCAGTATTTTCTGGTCTGAATTCATTAGTATATTCAGTAGCTGAAGCGAATTGATAGTGGAGACTTGCTTGATTTATCTCAGGAATTAATTTTGTGATAATTTTTACACCTGGTGTTATTTCTGACATCCAGGCATTTAAATTGTCAATTAAGTGTGATGATTTAGCTTGTGGATGTTGAAGGTTTTCAATAAATAAATTTTTTCCTCCATGTTGTGAAAGAAAATGAGCAGTATATTCACCTCTAATTCCTAAAGATCTTCTTTGATTGACTGCAAATTCTGATACATCATAAACACTTTTGGGACTGATTCTTTCTGCTGATAAATATTGAAAGTTTGATACGAATAGTGATTCTGAGAAGGGATTACCTTCAGTTGAAGATAATTCTGGAATTATAGGTTGCATATCAGAGTTTTCACTATAATCAAAGTATAGTTCTACACTGCTTTCATCCCAATAAGCCTCGATTTTAATTTTTTCCTCATCAGCCCCTATATAGAGTAAATCTTTCCCAATCCCAATTTTGACGTATTCACCTGTTAATGATAGCCCTACATTAGGTATCATATGTTTATCATGAGATTGTCTTAATAATAGCAATGATTGGAGGGCAGATGACTTTCCCATACCATTAAATCCAGTAAATATATTTAAACTTCTGAATTCAAAATTTTCATCTTTAATGGACTTGAAGTTCTCTAAACTTAAATAATTCAGCATAAATATTAACCTACTAATAATTTATCAATTGTTTTGCGTACCATATTGAATCTAGTTTGAACATTTTCAGTATTTGCTGTTGATTTACTTATAGAAATTTCAAAATTTTCATTTTCTAATAGGCTAATAAAACTTTGAATAACTTCATCTTTTTTATAAATTAATATATCGCGATCAGTAGGGCTGATTTTGGCTAAGCATACTGATACTGCTTCAAAAAGAGGTTTGTTAACTACTTTTTTATGTCCAGGTATTGCTAAGCTTTTTTTGAAAGAATCATTATCAAAAATCATAAAGGCTGTTTCTAATGAAGATATAAAATTATTCTCAAGAATATTGAATTCTTCTTCAGTTAAATTTCCTAGATCTAACATACCTTGGTTAAGAAACTTAGGCATAGATGATTTATAAGATGAAATACCAGAGAGCACAAAAGAGACATGTCTTAATGCCAATTCTTCATGAGCCATTCGATAATTTTTATTAGCAACAATTTTTTTAAAAGATTCTGTTTTAATAAGTCTTGTTAAAAATTTCGATGCAGCACCTTTATGAATGGACTGACTCATTGCATGTCTAATTTCTTGGGGATTAAGCTTTAAACCACCGGTATTAATTCTGTTAAATAAAGAGTACTTCATGAGCACTGGAGTACCTGGTTTTATTAAATAAACAGAAATTTGAAATTCTTCAATTCTACGTTGAAGTGCCCTTGGTAATTCATCGTATGAAAAGCCTTCATACTCAGTTAAAAATTCTAGTTTTGTTAAAACTAAATTTTTTTTGACTACAAAATTATTGATAGCAGATAAACGCTGTAAACCATCAACAACTTGCCATTTGTCATCAATTGCAGCATCAAAATAAAAGGCAGGTATTGGTAATCGGATAAGGATGGACTCAATCAGCCGACTTTGAATCTGTTTGCTCCATAAGTCACCTGAGCGTTGGAAATCAGGCATGAGATCAATTTCATCATGTTGTAATCTAGTTATTAATGCTCCTAAGTTTGGAGTTGTAATACCTACATCAACTTTTTTAGCGTCAAAAGGTTCTGTAGGGTAAGCAGAGTCATCATTATCACCGACATCTTCATTTTCGAATTCTTCAAATTTTTCGGCTTCTTGATGAAGATTAGGCATTGTAAAAATACTCCTTTTTGAAGGCTGTCTTTAGATGTTAAGAACTGTTTGATGAATAATATCATTTACTCTAATGACTATACTAACAATAGGTTTTAATAGAAGGGATTCACATTCTGCACCTTTAGCTAAAAAAGTATTCATCTTACTATTCGTGGTTAGTCGCAGTGCCTTTTGGTGAGGGTCGGGCACCTACACATAAAAAAATTATCCCTCTAAATACGGCCGTTTCTATCGGGAGCAGAACATTCATTCTGTTTATTTAGACTATACCCTAAAGTGACAATCTGAAAGTTCGTAAAATAATGTACCATTTAAATGATTTTTAATCATAAGTAACATGTAACTTTGGCATTAAAGATTTATAATTTACGAAATTGTTCATTTTTATCCAATTGGGGCATGAAAGAGTGAAAGGTCAAAAAGTAGGGTATGTCCGGGTGAGTTCAGTCGAGCAAAATACTGGACGTCAACTTGAGGGAATTGAAGTCGACCGGATTTTTGTTGACCGTGCTTCGGGCAAAAATACCGACCGACCGAAATTTCAAGAAATGTTGAGCTATGTCCGGGAAGGGGACAGGGTGATTGTACATTCCATGGATCGTTTTGCGCGAAGCCTAAAAGATTTGGTCACTGAAGTAGATAAACTGGTCAAACGAGGGATCGCCATCCAGTTTGTAAAAGAAAATATTACTTTCACTGCCCAATCTACCCCGATGGATAATTTGATGCTGCAACTGATGGGGGCTTTTGCACAGTTCGAACGTGAGATCATTCTGGAACGGCAAAAGGAAGGAATAAAACTCGCCTCTGCTCAAGGGAAGTACAAAGGCCGGGTACATAAATTAAAGCCGGATCAGGCTGAAACCTTACGGCAAGCATGGAAGGAAGGGAAGTACTCTTCAAAAATGGCATTAGGCCAGGCATTTGGAATTAGTCGTCAGGCGGTATACCGCTATTTAAAAGCCGGTGAGTAACTCAATTTAAATTAGCGACTATATTTAGTTGAGATTATGAAAACCTTAGAACGTGATAAATCCATGAAAAAGGCACTGTTGCAAATAGAGATTTGAGTCGATGAAGTTCCTTTTTAAAAGTGCTTAGAGACCGAAAACCCTGTTGATTAGACACACTTCACCTTGAGGCTGACCATAATAAAATGACCATGCTTGTCCTTTACGTAGTGCACGCATGACTTCAATACCTTTAATTGTGGCATAAGCCGTCTTCATAGATTTGAATCCTAATGTGGCCCTGATGATTCGCTTTAACTTACCATGATCACATTCAATGACATTATTTTTATACTTAATCTGCCTGTGCTCAATATCTACTGGACATTTTCCTTCTCGCTTTAATCGTGATAAAGCATGGCCATAGGTCGCTGCTTTATCTGTATTGATGACCCGTGGAATTTGCCATTTTTTCACCGTATTGAAGATCTTTCCTAGAAAACTATAGGCTGATTTACTGTTCCGTCTAGCGGAAAGGTAAAAGTCAATCGTATGACCCCGTTGATCAACTGCACGATACAGGTAAGTCCATCGCCCCTTCACTTTGATATAAGTCTCATCCATATGCCATGAATGTAAATCTGTAGGATTACGCCAATACCAGCGTAAGCGTTTTTCCATTTCTGGAGCATAACGCTGAACCCAACGATAAATTGTGGTGTGGTCAACATTCACACCTCGTTCAGCGAGCATTTCTTGAAGTTCACGATAGCTGATGCCATATTTACAATACCAACGAACAGCCTAAAGAATGATTTCACCTTGAAAGTGCTGACCGTGGAAGGGATTCATATACTGAACCTTTAGCTAAAAGAGTATTTAGTTTACCATTGGTGGTTATTTGCAACAGTGCCCTTTTTATTCAATAATCATGTCCCCAACAGATCCTCATGTTTTATTCATAGTTCATACTTTCTGCTTTAAGTGCTGACCACAATTTTTTAACATATCATTTTTCGATTCAATTACTTGAGTTTTAATATCCAGTAAACTTAATAAGCTGGGGAAAAGATTGTCATGACTCAAGATTTGATCTGATTGAGTACTTAAACATGTCAATTGTTCTGTATTATTTAGCTGCCATGCCTCTGAAAACCACATCAGCATAGGGATATGCGTTTGTTGAGTCGGTGCCATAGAATAAGGTGCACCATGCAAATATAAACCATGTTCTCCAGTCGATTCCCCATGGTCAGATAAGTACCAGAAACCGGTCTGATATTGAGTCTGCTGCTTTAAAGTTTCAATGATCTGGGCAAGAACATGGTCTGTATATACAATCGAATTATCATAGCTATTCTTTAATTCTTCTGTACTACAGCCCTGAATAGCATTGGTATTACAGGTCGGTTGAAATGGCTGATATGGCGCTTTGGAACGCTTGTAATATGCGGGGCCATGACTACCCATCTGATGCAGTACAATTAATTGTGGTTTCGGGTTGTTTTTATCCAGATGTGCCAGATAATCTTTCAGGCTATCCACCAGGATTTCATCAAAACATTCACCACCGGCATCACACCATTTTTGCTTTAATGCCTGTGGAATTTGATATTGTTCGACTCGATCGCAAGTACCTTTACAGCCAGAATTATTATCAATCCATGTGACTTTATAGCCTGCACGTTGTGCAATATCCAGTAAGCCTTCACGGTGATTTGCTAATTTTTCATCATAGTCTTTCCGTATCATTCCTGAAAACATGCACGGAAGGGATACTGCGGTTGCAGTACCGCAAGAACTGACTTGACTAAAGTTGATGATATTTAGTTTTGATAATTCTGGATTAGTATTTTTTGCATAGCCATTCAATGAAAAACTTTCAGCACGGGCAGTTTCTCCTACCACTAGAACCATCAATTTAGGAGATTTAAACGGTTGCGCTGGTTGTACGACATGAGCATCTTCACCATAGGCAATAAGAGGTAATTTTTCTTTCGGGCTTTTTTTCTTATAATAAGATAAAGTAGAGGCAATTGTATTTTGGGGCGAGATCATGCTTTTTAGATCACGATGTTCACGAAATATCGCTGCATAATCAACATAAAAGCAAAATAATAAACCACCGATGACGATTAAAGAAACTGAACTTGTTATAGCTTTTTTTAGTATTTGTTTCGGTAAAGACTCTTTCTCAATTTTTAATGTGGCTATTATAGCCAGGGGAAAAATAACAAAAATCAGCGTCCAGATCACCAGACGTATAGACCATAAATCTTTCGCTTCTCGTACGTCTGTTTGCAGTAAATTTTGTATTTGATCGGGGGTAATGATAACGCCCAGACTATTTACAAAATATGCACTTAATCCACCAATAATAATCAATAGCGTGGCAAAAAATTTAGCACTCCATCTCCAGCTGATTAATTGCAATAATAGGTTATAGATTGAAATGATGACCACTATTGTGGCGCCCAAAAGCAACATGGATTTTATGCCCTGATAGGGAGTAAGTTTATTAATTTTTTCAAAAAAACCATAATTTAAAACCAAACCCAGCCAAATCGCGAGAATCAAATTAGGTGGTGTTTCAAAAAGTATGCTGAAACAAAGCAGGTTGAATTTTGATAAAATAGAGAAATGCGAATAACTCTAGAAATCAAATGTCCAACCTGCCTCAGTGACAGTATAAAGAAAAATGGCATCAAAGTAGATGGGAAACAAAACTATCAGTGCAAAGACTGTAAACGTCAGTTTATTGGTGACCATGCTCTGAGCTATCTAGGATGTCATTCAGGCATTACTCGAAAAATATTACAGTTGATGGTCAGAGGTAGTGGTATACGAGATATCGCTGAAGTTGAGCGAATCAGTATCGGTAAAGTTTTACGTACTTTAACCGAATCGACCTACCAAATTCAGCCTAAACAAAGTCATTATGAGTCTCTTGAAGTTGATGAGTTTTGGACTTTTGTGGGAAATAAAAATAATAAACAATGGCTTATTTACGCCTACCATCGAGAAACAGGTGAGATTGTTGCTTATGTTTGGGGTAAAAGAGACTTAGCTACAGTTCAACGATTGAAGGCAAAGCTTAAACAATTAGGTATTCACTACACCCGAATTGCAAGTGATCATTGGGACAGTTTCATAACTGCTTTTAAAAACTGCAAGCAAAGTATTGGTAAATTTTTTACTGTAGGTATTGAAGGTAATAATTGCAAAATAAGGCATCGAATTAGGCGCGGTTTTAGAAGGAGTTGTAATTTTTCAAAAAAGATTGAAAACCATTTTAAAGCTTTCGACTTAACCTTTTTTTACATCAATAATGGCTTCATTTAATGTCAGCATACTTTTTGAAACACCACCTCAAATTAAATTGCATTAGAGTAATAGTTTTTTTTAAATCTTTAAGTTTTAAAAACAAGGTAGGCATATTTAATCAGTCATAAATTTTTAAAAAATATTTTATAAGTTAAACCTTAAAATTGCATTAAGCAATACGATTCTTGTATTAAATATGATGGATGAGGTCAAAAAGCGTGGTATTTCCATTGATAAGGATAAACTGTCTCAACTGTTAGGTATCCCTGTAGTTGAAGCTGTCGCAGTTAAAACAAAAGGAATTCAAGATTTAATTAATCAATTAGATCAAAAAAATCTTTTTATTACTCCTTATCATTCTGAATTAAGTCATTTTGAACAGGTCAAACAAATCACCAAACAAGTTATTTTAAATAATGACAATGGTGATAAAAGAACCGCATTTCTAGATAAAATTTTTCTACATCCTGTATTAGGTTTAGTAATCTTAACTTTAACCATGTTTGTGATGTTCCAAGCGGTATTTATATGGGCAACACCTTTTATAGAATTCATTGAAAATTTTATCGTATGGCTCAGTGATTTTATTGGACCACTAATCCAACATCCTCTATTAAAAAGCTTGGTGGTGGATGGGGTAATTGCTGGCACAGGTAGCGTGCTTGCATATATGCCTCAGATTTTGATTTTATTCTTCTTCATTTTAATGCTTGAAGAGTCAGGCTATTTACCCCGAGCAGCATTTCTTTTAGATAAATTAATGTCTAAAGCCGGGCTTAGCGGCCGTTCATTTATTCCTCTGCTATCCAGTTTTGCTTGTGCGATTCCCGGAATTATGGCAACCAGAAGTATCAGCTCTGAACGGGACCGATTAGCAACAATTATGATTGCACCATTGATGACCTGTTCAGCAAGATTGCCCGTATATGCTTTATTGATCGCGGCATTTATTCCGAACCAATTAATCTACGGCTGGTTAAGTCTGCAAGGATTAGTCCTTTTTGGTCTTTATATGTCGGGAATAGTCTCAGCGTTATTAGTTTCACTCTTTCTGAAGTTGGTTCGAAAAGATAAAACTGAAAGTATTTTTATTTTTGAGCTTCCCACATACCGAATTCCAGATATTAGAAATATGGCACTGTTGCAAATAACCACGAATGGTAAGCTGAAGACTGTTTTAGCTAAAGGTGCAGCATATGAATCCTTTCCATGGTCGGCATTTTCAGGGCGAAATCATTCTTTGGGCTGTGCGCTGGTATTGTAAATATGGCATTAGCTATCGTGAACTGCAGGAAATGCTGGCCGAACGGGGTGTGAATGTTGATCACACGACTATTTACCGTTGGGTTCAACGTTATGCTCCTGAAATAGAAAAACGTTTACGCTGGTATTGGCGTAATCCTACAGATCTGAGCTCGTGGCATATTGATGAAACCTATGTAAAAGTGAATGGACGATGGTCTTATCTGTATCGTGCAGTCGATCAACGTGGCGATACCATTGATTTTTATCTTTCTTCTAGACGTAATACCAAATCAGCATATTGTTTTCTTGGAAAAATTTTAAATAATGTGAAGAAGTGGCAAATTCCACAAGTGATCAACACGGATAAAGCACCCACATATGGACGTGCTTTATCACGGTTAAAACGGGAAGGTAAATGTCCACCAGACCTTGAGCACAGGCAGATTAAGTATAAAAATAACGTGATTGAATGTGATCATGGCAAGCTAAAGCGGATCATCAGGGCCACATTAGGATTCAAATCTATGAAGACGGCTTATGCCACAATTAAAGGTATTGAAGTCATGCGTGCACTACGTAAAGGACAAGCATCGTCATTTTATTATGGTCAGCCTCAGGGTGAAGTGTGTCTAATCAACAGGGTTTTCGGTCTCTAAGTACTTTTTAAAGGGAACATCATCGACTCAAATCTCTATTTGCAACAGTGCCAGATTTCTTATCTTTGCATGGTGTTTCTTTACTACATCCACAACCACTCATAATTATACCCATTAAAAAATTTATAAACTTTGAATATTAGAATCCCTATAGTTACTATAGAGTCAAGAATCTTTGGAAATACCAACTCAATGCATTTAAAAATTGGTGAACTCTCTAAAAAAACCTTATGTTCAGTATTAACAATTAGGTTTTATGAAAAGGAAGGTTTAATTCCGGAACCCGAAAGAACGGAAGGAAATTACCGCCTTTACGATATAGGCTATGTTGAGCGAATTAAGTTTATTTTGAATTGCCGAACTTTAAATATGAGTTTGAATGAAATTCGTCAATTACTCACCTATAAAGATAATCCCAAGAAAAATTGTTCAGATGTGAATGAATTAATTGACTTACATGTCAGTGCTATCAGAGAAAATATAATCAAGCAACAAAAGCTTATTGAACAATTATCTGATTTAAGAGGTACTTGTGATGGTTTATGTACAATTGACCAATGTGGAGTTCTAAAAAATCTAGCTTGATTATCTAGACCTATGCTTTTTTCAAAAATTCTGTATATCTTTACTTAAGGCTGCAAAAAGTTTAAGGTTACTCAAATTCTGTGATCAGATCTTTGATAGATCTGGACAGCTTCTTATTGGTGTTTTAAATACAGATTTGTGTATGAAGAGAAAAACATTTCTAATTCAGATATTGGTACTGCTATTCACATTCCAGAATATTTGGAGTGTGGCAGAGGCTGCGTGTCTGCATGAAATGCCAAACATACCCAATTCAATACTCTCTAGCCCAATTGCTCTGGACGAAAAGAGTGATAGTTCTAGTCAAGCCCTCTATTCCCTAGAAAACTACAAAGAAATCTATGACTATTGTCAGAAGGTTTGTTTTAACGAAAAGTGCAGTCATTTCTCAAATACAATCGTGATTCAGATTGACCCACCCGATGATTTGAAGCTTAAAGCTAATTTTGAGACCGGCATTACCCCAACTTATTTGGGAATAACTTTTTATAAATCCCCTTATCTGAATCAATTAACACCCCCTCCCGATTTGCCCCTACTATTGGTGGGGTAGTCTTATAAAAGCCCACCACTCCTAATCTCATTATGTGTGGGGCATTTCATGTCAAAAAACAAATTACATCAGGATACTTCTATCCTGAATTTATCCTGGTCAGCATTCCGTACAGGTATCTTGCTATCCGCAATGATCAGCTTGAGTACCTCTGTAGTTGCCAGTACCCAAGATTTAACGCTGCGACAAGCCATTGATCAGGTCAACCAGTATCAAGCGTCCCAAAATTTCTGGGAAACGCAAAATAGTATTAATGCCACTAATATCCAGCAAAGTAAGCTGTTTAAAAATCCTGAACTGTCAGTTGAACAAACGGGCTTTGGTTCAAATAATGAAAAAGAGCTAGCCATTGGCATATCACAACCCTTGGATATTTTTGGTGAGCGAAAAGCAAACCAAAAATTAGCCAGTCTCTCTACAGATAAAACAGCACTGAAGCAGAAGATTTATCAAGCGCAAATTGAGCTTGCAGTGAAATATGTATGGTCACAACTGGCCATTGCCGAACTTGAAAGAAACATTGTCAATGAACAACTTCGGGTGAGCGAAGAAAACCTTAAAGCGATCGAGAAGCGCTTTACTGCGGGCGGTATCGCGCAAGTAGATGTGAATCGCGCACGTTTAAGTCATACTGAAAATATCCGTCTTTTTAGACAGGCCGACTTACAAGTCCAAGTGGCCACCCAACAATTATCAAATTTATGGGGAACCTCTGATAAGTCATTGCAGGTAAACCTCTCTTCACAAAAGCTCTGGCCAAAATCGACTCATCAGCAGGTTCAAGAATATTTAGCGGAAAACTACGTTGAGAAATATCGAGCTTTACTGGTATTAGAGTCTCAAGCAACGGTTGATCAACTAAGGGCAAAGGCACGTCCTAACCCCACTTTAAACCTAGGTGTCAACCGCACCCAATCCTTGGAAAACTCCACACAAAATCAATTAGTAGTCGGAGTCAGTGTACCGCTTAATATTTTCGATCGTCAGCAAAATGGCATAAAAATCGCGCAAGAAAAAATGAACTTATTAGAGCGTCAGAAAGAGTTTTATCTAAAGCAAAATGCGCTGCAAATAGGCACAATTTTAACCGAGTTGCAGGGTTTAGAGCTGCAATTCAAAGTCGTTGACGAGACTCAAATTCCTTTGGCGACTCAAGTTCAAAGTAAGACGCTACAAGGTTTCTTGGCAGGCAAGTTTGCTTTAACCGATGTTCAGCAAGCCACGCTTCAATTACAAGACATCCGTCTGCGTAAAGTCCAGTTGTTACGGGATGGCTGGCAAAAGGCCATTGAAGCAGAAAGTTTGAGCTTAGGCATTAGCCCAAGTGAAGTCATGTCGAAAGATGCTATTGCACAAATCAATCAAAACTTATGGCAAGACATACAGGCCATGCCTGTCATTGGTGGGGGAAATTAACATGTTCGATCTTAAAAACAGCTTAAAAAAACAGAGCGGAAAAATCTCTCAACCTCTACTGATTGGTTTGGTCATCGGCGCAACCGTACTACTCAGTATTTTCTTGATCTTGTCGGGTAAGAATAAATCTGAAACATCAGATGAACATGCAGAGGAAGAAGGCGCAGAGGAACATGGAAGTGAAGAAGGCAAAGAGGAACATGGCGGTGAAACCGAAGAGCATGCAGAAGGCGTGAGCCTGACGGCCAAGCAACTGGTTGAACAAGGCATACAGTTATCAGCAGTCGATCAAGGTCCGGTGGTTAAATTAAGTTCTTATCCAGCAAAACTTAACGTGAATACCGACCAGCAAGCGCATGTCTCTCCGAGTTTTAGTGGTCATGTCGAAAATGTCTATGTAGAACTCGGCCAAAAAGTTCAGAAAGGACAGTCTTTGGCCACGTTGCTTGTTCCTGATTTAGTCGATCAGCAGGCCAATCTAAAAATTGAACAAACCAACCTTGAACTGGCGAAACAGGACTTCGAGCGTGAGCGTCAGCTGTGGTCACAGGGTATTTCAGCAAAACAGGACTATCAACGTGCTTACAACAGCTATAAACGGGCGCAAATTCAGGTCCAATCGGCCCAATCACGTTTAAGTGCGTTTGGTGCTGTGAATACCAGTAACGGGCGCTATATTTTGAAAGCCCCCATTTCCGGCGTGATCAGTAAAAAGGATTTGGTGCTCGGAGAAAATGTTCAGTTAGCCGATCAGCTCTTTACTATAGACCGGTTAGATCAGCTCTGGCTTGAGTTTATTGTTCCAAATTCTGAAATTATGGGTTTAGCCCCGAATCAAAAGATCGAATTTAAATCCTTGCAAACTGAAAAGGTCTATCAGGCAGTTATCCAGACTTTAAATACTGAAGCGGATACTCAAACGGGTCGTCTTCAGGTTCGAGCAAAAGTTGAATCGAATGCAACCGAATTACGTCCAAACTTGATGGTAAACGTACTGCTGCAACAAAAGAGTGAAAGTACCGCATTACGGGTGCTTAAGTCAGCAGTTCAGAATATCGATGGAAAGGATGTGGTTTTTGTCGCCACTCAACATGGACAGAAAGTTGAATTCAGTCCGCAGCCGGTGAAATTAGGTCAGTCATCTGGGGAGAGCCAGTGGATTGAAGTGGTAAATGGGCTTAATCAGGGACAAAAATATGCCGCTCAAGGTAGTTTCTTACTGAAATCTGAAATGGAAAAAGGAGAGGCTTCACATGGGCACTGAAAATTCTCAAATATCTAATAATGAGTCAATAAAGCCTGAAGGACTGTTTGATCGACTGATCCAGTTTTCAATTCATAATGCCATCTGGGTCATGCTGTTTATTGTGGCCTGGATTGGCGTAGGCATTTACAGCTATCAAAAGCTGCCGATTGATGCCGTGCCTGATATCACCAATACACAAGTACAGATCAACACTTCTGCCAATGGCTTTACTGCTTTGGAGATGGAACAGCGGATTACCTATCCTATCGAGAATGCCATGTCAGGCATGCCGAATATGGAACAAACCCGCTCTATTTCACGCTATGGTTTATCGCAAGTGACCATCATTTTTGAAGATGGCACGGATATTTACTGGGCCAGACAGCTCATCAACCAGCGCTTGCAAGAAGCAATGGGAGAAATGCCTGAAGATGTGCAACCTACCATGTCGCCTATTTCGACAGGTTTAGGTGAAATTTATCAATGGGTGATTAAAGCCGAACCAAATGCTAAAAAACCGGATGGAACCGCTTATTCTGCGATGGATTTACGTGAAATTCAGGATTGGATTGTAAGGCCGCAATTACAGCGTGTAAAAGGCGTTGCGGAGATCAACAGTATCGGTGGCTTTAATAAAACCTATGTGGTTGCCCCTGATCTGAACCGATTACAACAATTGCAAATTCCTTTGACTGATTTACAAACCGCCTTAACAGAAAATAATGAAAACCGTGGTGCTGGCTATATTGAGAAAAATGGACAACAGCTAACGGTTCGTGTTCCTGGCACTTTAAACACGATTGAAGATATCCAGAACATCAGTATTGCCAATAAAAACGGCTATCCGATTCGGGTGGCAGATGTCGCCAATGTCTCAATTGGTCATGACTTGAGAACAGGGGCTGCAACCTATAATGGTGAAGAAACTGTATTGGGTATTGCCATGATGATGATGGGAGAAAATAGCCGTACCGTTGCTCAAGCCATTGATGAAAAGGTGCAATCGATCCAGCAATCGCTACCTAAAGGTGTGGTGATTGAGACTGTGTATGACCGTACGCATTTGGTTGATCGGGCGATCAAAACCGTTCAGAAAAATTTGATTGAGGGTGCAATCCTCGTCATTGTTATTTTATTTCTCTTTCTAGGTAATTTCCGTGCTGCGCTGATCACGGCTTGCGTTATTCCACTCTCAATGTTGTTTACCTTGACGGGAATGGCAGAGCAGAAGATTAGTGCAAATCTGATGAGTTTAGGGGCACTGGACTTCGGTATTATTATTGATGGTGCAGTGGTTATTGTAGAAAACTGTATCCGTCGGCTAGCAGAAGCTCAGAAGCTGAAAGGTGGTTTACTTAGCCGTTCTGAAAGATTTAAAGAAGTCTTCTTGGCTGCAAAACAGGCGCGTCGTCCTCTGATTTTTGGACAGTTAATTATTTTGGTGGTTTATCTACCTATCTTTACCCTGACGGGTGTAGAAGCCAAACTTTTCCATCCTATGGCAATGACTGTTGTACTGGCTTTAATTGGGGCCATGATTTTATCTGTCACTTTTGTGCCAGCCGCAGTTGCCCTATTTGTCACTGGAGAAGTCAAGGAAACCGAAAGTCGCTGGATGCATTGGCTTAAAACCAAATATGAACTGCTTTTAGATAAAGCCTATGAGCTTCGTTTATTTATGACTATTGTGGCTGCCTGTATTTTAGTGCTTACGGGTGTGCTAGCCACTCAAACAGGTAGCGAGTTTGCACCTCAACTGGGTGAAGGTGATTTTGCTGTTCAGCAAATGCGTTCCCCAAGTACAGGGTTAGAACAGTCACTGAGAATGCAGGAAAATACTGAAAAGTTACTGTTGAAAGAATTTCCTGAAATTAAAGCAATCTTTGCCCGTACCGGTACAGCAGAAGTGGCCACAGATGTTATGCCACCCAACATTTCAGATGGCGTGGTACTGTTAAAACCTCATGATGAATGGCCTGATCCAAAACAAACGATTGATGAGCTTCGCCAAAGAATGATTACTTTCTTAGCGACATTGCCGGGAAATAACAGTGAGTTCTCGCAACCCATTGAACTGCGCTTTAACGAGTTAATTTCAGGGGTGCGAAGTGATGTGGGTGTCAAATTATTTGGTGATGACATGGAGATTCTAAATCGCGAAGCGAATAAAATTTCTCAAAAAATTAACTCAATTTCAGGCGCGACAGCCGTTAATGTAGAACAGACCAGTGGCTTACCCTTGTTGAATGTAGAGGTGGATAAGTCCAGAGCTGCACAATATGGCTTGTCGGTAAGAGCAATTCAGGATCTGGTAGCTACAAGTGTCGGTGGCCAGAATGTTGGAACCATTTTACAGGGAGACAAGCGTTTTGATTTTGTCATCCGTCTAGATGAATCCCAGCGTAGTCCTGAACAGTTAGCGGTACTTCCTATTCAATTGCCGAATGGTGGTTTAGTCCAACTGCAAGATGTGGCACGCGTTGAAAATATCCTGGGTATTAATCAGGTCAGCCGTGAAAATGGTAAACGTCGAGTGGTTATTACTGCAAATGTAGAAGGACGTGATTTAGGCTCATTCGTAACAGAGCTTCAGAGCACGTTATCCAAACAGGAATTACCAAGCGGTTATTGGATAGATTATGGCGGTCAATTTCAAAATCTGATGTCTGCAAAAGCGCGTATGCAATTGGTGGTTCCGCTCGCATTGTTGACGATCTTTATTTTATTGATGGCTGTATTCCATAATATCAAAGAAAGCTTACTGGTCTTTAGTGGTGTACCGTTTGCCTTATGTGGAGGCTTAATCGCGTTGTGGTTGCGTGACATTCCATTATCCATGTCAGCAGGGGTTGGCTTCATTGCACTATCGGGGGTGGCTGTACTGAATGGCTTAGTCATGCTCACCTTTATCAAAGAGTTGCGACAACAATATGACCTTTATTATGCAACGTGGCAGGGTGCAATTTTGCGTCTTAGACCTGTGCTGATGACCGCTTGTGTGGCGTCCCTTGGGTTTGTCCCGATGGCTTTGGCAACCGGAACTGGGGCAGAAGTACAGAGACCTTTAGCAACAGTGGTTATTGGAGGAATTATCTCCTCTACCCTGCTTACATTGGTTTTATTGCCCGTACTGTACCGCTGGATGAATGAAAAGAAAGTTTCTTAATCCAATAGATTAGTCGATTTACAGCAGAGATATTGGCTGTTATCCAATATCTCTGCTCATCATAAATAGAATAAGGAAAATATTTTATGTCAGAACATCATGATCATAGCCATGCGGTTGTTACTGAAGAAAATAGTAAGAAGTTAATGGTTGCCTTAGGTTTAACGACTACTTTTTTAATAGTAGAAGTTGTCGCTGCTTTTATTACCCAAAGTTTGGCTTTGTTATCTGATGCAGCTCATATGTTTACTGATGTAGCCGCTTTAGCTATTGCTCTTGCCGCTATCAAAATTGGTAAAAAAGCCGCAGATGATAAAAGAACTTTTGGCTATCAGCGATTTGAAATTTTAGCGGCTCTGTTTAATGCGGTGATGCTTTTTGTGGTAGCAATATATATTGTATATGAAGCTTATCAACGTTTTACGAACCCTGCTGAAATTCAAAGTGTTGAAATGATGATTGTCGCGGTCATTGGTTTGGTCGTAAATTTGATTTCAATGAAAATCCTTTCTGCTAGTGCTGAAGGAAGTCTAAATATAAAAGGTGCATATTTAGAAGTTCTTAGTGATGCTCTAGGATCGATAGGCGTGATTATCGGAGGAATAGTTATTTATTTTACCCAGTGGATGTGGGTTGATACCGTAATCGCTGTGTTAATTGGCTTCTGGGTCTTACCTCGAACTTGGATTTTATTAAAACAAAGTATTAATATTCTGCTTGAAGGAGTTCCTGATGAGATTGATATTGAGTCGTTAAGAAATGATTTATTGAAGCTAGAGGGCGTTGAAGGGATTCATCAGTTGAAAGTCTGGGCTATATCCTCAAAAAATATTCATTTAACTGCTCATTTGGTTGCTCCGAATAGCAATACAGATCAACTCTATCAAAAGGCCTTAGAAGTTCTAAAACATAATCATAATATTACTGAAATTACGTTACAAATAGAAAGTAAGGAATGTAATACATTGGAACAGCATAAACATTAAAGTGCTGCTCTTTCTACATAATGGACAGATGACTAGGCTGATAAACCTTACCATTTTCCTGTATTACACTTCTATTTATCACACGCACTTTAAACACCATCCTGAGACATTTTAAAATTACAAGAATGTAATTTATGAGTCCTCTGGGTGTTAATTCTTTAAAGTTAGAATATCTAACAAGTATTAAATGAGAGTAAATAAACATGCTATTCAAAAATAAATTTTGTACTAAATTACTGTTAATTAGTGCATTCTTTAGTATCGCAAGTTTTAGTTATGCAGATGGCGGCTTGTTATTTCTTGAAAAGAATTTAAAAGCTTCTAAAGTTGAAAATTCTAAACAAAAACAAGTTAAAAATAATGAATCAAATGAATCAAATGAATCAAATGAATCAAATGAATAGTTGGGTTGCATAAATAAATCAATTAGACTTATTCATTCAGCAATATAATTCCTGAATGAATAAGTTTATAACTAAAACCGGCTTTGTTGCATAAACATTCAAAAGCTGAGTTTTCCCCAATCCATTCAAATTTAAGTGACAACTTGGGTGTGAGGTCTACCTAATTCCGTAAATCTATTCAGAACTGCCACACGCGCATGAACTTCATTGACCTGACTTTGAAAATGTCTTGCCGTCAGCTTATCTCCTAATAATTTGATGCAATGCATCTTGGTTTCCACCAAACTGCGACGGTGATAGCCCGACCATTTTTTCCATAGGGTTCTGCCTAAATGCTTAACCGTTTGAAGTAACTCATTTCGTTCTATTGAACTGATTTTAGAATCTTTCCAGGGCTTGGCATTCTTCCTGGGTGGAATTACGGCACTGTTGCAAATAACCACGAATGGTAAGCTGAAGGGCACTGTTGCAAATAACCACGAATGGTAAGCTGAAGACTGTTTTAGCTAAAGGTGCAGCATATGAATCCTTTCCATGGTCGGCATTTTCAGGGCGAAATCATTCTTTGGGCTGTGCGCTGGTATTGTAAATATGGCATTAGCTATCGTGAACTGCAGGAAATGCTGGCCGAACGGGGTGTGAATGTTGATCACACGACTATTTACCGTTGGGTTCAACGTTATGCTCCTGAAATAGAAAAACGTTTACGCTGGTATTGGCGTAATCCTACAGATCTGAGCTCGTGGCATATTGATGAAACCTATGTAAAAGTGAATGGACGATGGTCTTATCTGTATCGTGCAGTCGATCAACGTGGCGATACCATTGATTTTTATCTTTCTTCTAGACGTAATACCAAATCAGCATATTGTTTTCTTGGAAAAATTTTAAATAATGTGAAGAAGTGGCAAATTCCACAAGTGATCAACACGGATAAAGCACCCACATATGGACGTGCTTTATCACGGTTAAAACGGGAAGGTAAATGTCCACCAGACCTTGAGCACAGGCAGATTAAGTATAAAAATAACGTGATTGAATGTGATCATGGCAAGCTAAAGCGGATCATCAGGGCCACATTAGGATTCAAATCTATGAAGACGGCTTATGCCACAATTAAAGGTATTGAAGTCATGCGTGCACTACGTAAAGGACAAGCATCGTCATTTTATTATGGTCAGCCTCAGGGTGAAGTGTGTCTAATCAACAGGGTTTTCGGTCTCTAAGTACTTTTTAAAGGGAACATCATCGACTCAAATCTCTATTTGCAACAGTGCCGATCACAGTACAATTTATCGTTGGGTTCAGCGTTATGCTCCAGAAATGGAAAAACGGTTACGCTGGTATTGGCGTAATCCTACAGATTTACATTCATGGCATATGGATGAGACTTATATCAAAGTGAAGGGGCGATGGACTTACCTGTATCGTGCAGTTGATCAACGGGGTCATACGATTGACTTTTACCTTTCCGCTAGACGGAACAGTAAATCAGCCTATAGTTTTCTAGGAAAGATCTTCAATACGGTGAAAAAATGGCAAATTCCACGGGTCATCAATACAGATAAAGCAGCGACCTATGGCCATGCTTTATCACGATTAAAGCGAGAAGGAAAATGTCCAGTAGATATTGAGCACAGGCAGATTAAGTATAAAAATAATGTCATTGAATGTGATCATGGTAAGTTAAAGCGAATCATCAGGGCCACATTAGGATTCAAATCTATGAAGACGGCTTATGCCACAATTAAAGGTATTGAAGTCATGCGTGCACTACGTAAAGGACAAGCATCGTCATTTTATTATGGTCAGCCTCAGGGTGAAGTGTGTCTAATCAACAGGGTTTTCGGTCTCTATAGTCAAACTACTTTATTATTCATACAGGATTCGAAAAAAACTTGAAATAACTCATCGACTGAGTCGATCAACCATTCTTTACGCTTACGTTTAACCCATGCCCACATCTGTTCTATAGGATTTAAATCAGGGCTGTATGCAGGAAGCCAAAGAATTTTATGCCCTTGTTGTTCCAATAACTCCTGAATATCTGCTCTTTTATGAAATGCTGCATTATCCATAACCACTACACTATTTTCAGGTAATGCTGGTATGAGGAATTGCTCTATCCAAAAATGAAAAACATCTGAATTGATTTTGCAGTCAAATAAACCGACTGAAAATAACTTACCCTCATGGATTGCTCCAATGGCATTGGTCTGATTCTTTAATTGCCAATTATATTGCCCTAAACAAGGTACTCCTTTTCGTGAGTAGCCATGAGGTCTGTAATCATGTGACTTAAAACCACTTTCATCCACATAAATAATCGGGTGGTTTGTTTCTAATTCATTCACTTGCTGAATAAATTTATCCCTAAGCTTTGTATCTGCTTTAGGATGGCTTAACGTCTTTTTTTAACTGTAATATTTAAGCGCTTTAATGCAGCACCAATAGATGAAACACCACAATTAAAACGTGCAGCACGTTCATATTGATAAGCATCAGGATACTTTTCAACATCTTCACGTAAAGCATCATCGTTAATTTTAGAAGGTTTCCGTACACGAGTTTTTTTAATCTCTATACGTTTCTTCCATTCAACAATGGTATTTTTATTAATTTCAAATTGTGCAGCTACCGCTCGAATAGAATAACCTTCCTCAAGTTTAGCTAAAATTTTACGTCTAAAATGTTCTGAATAACTCATTGCACCATTGTATTGGTTTTATAATGATTTGACTATAAGCACTTTTTAAAGGGAACATCATCGACTCAAATCTCTATTTGCAACAGTGCCGTAAATTTGAGAATGAATCTGTACGTACAGACTCATTCCCTATCTATAAAGATATTAGAAATAGCTACATAGAGTTTATTTCTAGTTTATTCAAATTAGTCGTTCAAATTAGGCGTTACTACGGATGAACAATAATTTTTACAGCAGACTCATTATTATGAATCAATGTTTCAAAGCCTTTAGAAACAAGATCATCTAATGCAATCCGTTGGGTAATAAAAGGTTCTAGATTAATCTTACCTTGCTCAACCAAACGGATAGTTTCCTGATGATCATTTACATAAGCAATCGTGCCACGAATATCTAGCTCTTTCATCACCACACTATGCACATTAATTGTGGCAGGATGGCTCCAAATAGAAACGATAACGACTACACCAGTTGGTTTCATTGCTGCAACGAGTGTATCCATGACTTTATTGACACTACTACATTCAAAAGCGACATCTACACCGCGGTCTTCTGTAATTTTCATTACCTCAGCAACTACATCAACCTTAGATGGGTCTAGTACATAATCGGCAACACCCGCTTCTATCGCTTTTTCTTTACGTTTTGCACTCAGTTCAGTAATGATGACCGTGAGACCTTTAGCCTTTAAAATAGCAGATAAAAGTAAGCCTATTGGGCCTGCTCCACCAACCAGTGCGATATCGCCAGCTTTTGCGCCACTTCTGACATAGGCATGATGACCGACAGATAAAGGTTCTATCAATGCTGCTTGGTCTAAAGGAATATCATTTGAAATAGGATGTACCCAACGCCGCTGAACTGCAATTTTTTCAGAAAGACCACCACCGCGTCCGCCTAAACCAATAAAGTTCATATTTTTTGATAAATGATACTTATCATTGGGGCCAGTCGGCACATCGTCAGCAATGATGTAGGGTTCAACTACGACATGTTGCCCAATTTGGATATCATCTACACCCTCTCCAACTGCATAAACCACGCCTGAAAATTCATGTCCCATTGTTACAGGTGCAGATTCTCCCGAAATTGGGTGTGGGTGACCACAAGGTGGAATAAAAATAGGACCTTCCATGAATTCATGTAAATCTGTACCGCAAATACCACACCACGCAACTTGAATTCCAACTGTGCCTGGAAGTACTTTCGGTTCAGGGATATCTTCAATTCGAATATCCCCTCGGTCATAAAAACGAGCTGCTTTCATTTTATATTCCTTATATTGATGTTAACGGTAAACCATTCTAGACGTAATACCAAATCAGCATATTGTTTTCTTGGAAAAATTTTAAATAATGTGAAGAAGTGGCAAATTCCACAAGTAATCAACACGGATAAAGCACCCACATATGGACGTGCTTTATCACGGTTAAAACGGGAAGGTAAATGTCCACCAGACCTTGAGCACAGGCAGATTAAGTATAAAAACAACGTGATTGAATGTGATCATGGCAAGCTAAAGCGGATCATCAGGGCCACATTAGGATTCAAATCTATGAAGACGGCTTATGCCACAATTAAAGGTATTGAGGTCATGCGTGCACTACGTAAAGGACAAGCATCGTCATTTTATTATGGTCAGCCTCAGGGTGAAGTGTGTCTAATCAACAGGGTTTTCGGTCTCTAAGTACTTTTTAAAGGGAACATCATCGACTCAAATCTCTATTTGCAACAGTGCCCGATGGACTGCATCTACTCGTAGACTCTACAGGCATGAAGTTTCTAGGTGAGGGCGAATGGAAACGCAAGAAACATGGAGCTGAATATCGTCGCCAATAATGACGTATAAAGTTTTATCTAATTTTTCTTTTTATCCAATTTAAAATTAGGTGCGTACACCGCCTCAACTTTCAATAAAGTATAAAAGGTGTTTGTGTAGGCAATACCCTTACTTTTGATAAGCCAAAAGAAAGCAAAAGCCTTTGTTACCCATACATAACATCCCTATTATGATGGATAACGTGTGGCATCCCTGCCACACTCGTGTATCCAAACGTTGCTTAAATTAAACTATGTAATAGTGGCGACATAAAGGTGCTCTTATCGCTATATATTAAAAACTTAGTGGAACACTGTTTCTAAAGCTTTTAAACCCACTTTGGGATCAAGTAGACCGTTGTAAATTTCAGGGATTTCACGTTCCACCCCAAAAAATTCATAAATGGCAAGCATCGCCCCACGAACTGAATATTCCACAGTAAAGACCACGTCATCTTCAATTTCCACAAACTGTCCAAGGAAAGCAAAGTTTTGTGAGCCTTGTGGAATTACCTGTGGACGATCCCCCGGTTTACGGCAGGCGAATAGGGCAGAGGCGTATGGCATCATGGCTGTGGTAACATCCGTCGTTGCCAAAACATGATCTAAAATGTCGTCAAAACCGAGCTGTTTAATCAGTTCTGTTAGGATTTCTTGCCCCGTGGCTTCGGACATTGGTTTTTTGATGTAATCGCCTATATGGTCAATTTGGAAACCGTAGCCCCATAAGGTATATAAACCTTCAGGTAAGTCGGCAAAGTGTGGCTGTGCAGGAACCACTATGGATAAATGCCAACCCGACTCATACCAAGTCATGAGTGCGCCTGTGCCTGGTTCATTGCCTGTATAGTCAATAATACGTTTAAGTAGCACGTCATCTTTCATGGTCAGAGTGAAAGACTCCCACTTATGTTCATCGACATTGCCATAAAAAGTCATTGGACGGCCAAAGTCTGGGGCTTTTTGTGCCAGCGTTTCCCAAAGCGTCCAGCCATGATCTTCTCGATGACGAATAAGGGCAGGCACGTCATGATTACCGCCATAACGTGAGTCTGCTGTAATAGAGCCTAAAGTGAAAATAGCTAAATCATTGGCTTTCAGATTAATTTGCTCTGAGCCTTCAGGCAATTGTACATATAGGCGTGAAGCGTAGCGTTCTTGAGTTTCAGCATTGGTAATGAAGTCTGCATCTGTGACATAGTGTCCAAAACGCACATCGACGCCTTGTGCGACTAACCAACGCTGTAGGGGCAGAATCATCGAGTCATATTGGTTGTACTTGGTACGTTTCACACCCGCTAAGGTATGAATGCGTGGCAATTCTTGAATAAAACGCAAGAAATAGCGTCTTAACTCTGCTGCACTGTGCCATTTTTGAAAAGCGAAAGTCGTGCGCCACATGCGCCAGAAATTGGTTTCAAAAAAGGTTTCATCAAAAAACTCATCAATGCGGCGACTGCCAATTTTTTCTTCTTTTGAAGCTAATAGGCGCAGCATCTGTGCACGATGTAGCGTATTCAGACCAAGCTTTGCTGCATCCGCAATGACATGTTCGGCATCAATCAACCGTGCATTGGCGTGGGTTTTCACTTTTTCATTAAACTCACGACATTCTTCACGCACCGAAATGTCTGGATTTTCCAAAGATGGAATACTGGAAAATAAGTCCCATAGGCACAAATAAGTTTCATCGGTCAGCATTCGCCCACCACGTGTTACCCAAGCTTGCGCGGCATGCGGTGTATGTCCACCATCCATCGAACCACCTGAAATATCGAGTTCTTCTAATATATGGATATTTTTGGCAGGGACTTTGGCATCACGGATTGCAAATGCAGCAGCAGCCATACCTGCGATACCACCACCAATAATCCAAAGATGGGACTGTTGTGCGTCTAATGGGGTGCGCTTCTTCTTATGCATGGTTCACCTTTAATAATGATGTTAAAAACTATGAAGTATAAAATGTGATTTAGAAAAACCTTAAAAATAGTATGACTTTTTATATATGAAAAATGTATGAAATGGGAAGCAATTTACTCATTATATTTTGTAATCAAAAAAATGTAAGTAATGGTTATTTTTCTCTGTACACGACAAAAATAGATAACTCATTGAAATAATGTCACAATAATTGTTTTCTAACGACGAATACTATGACACATCTCAATGAGTTATATCTTATCTTAAACAAATCTCTAAAATGGAACAAGTCACATTTAAAGTGCTTTGCGCTCATCATGCTTGTGATTATTTTAAAGCAAACATGTAATCTTTCTTCTGCATCTAAAGCCTTGCCCATCAAGTGTTTACCACAATCATTTTATCGACGTATGCAGCGCTTCTTTGCAGGTCAGTATTTTGATTATCGTCAAATTTCTCAGTTGATTTTCAATATGTTTTCATTCGACCAAGTGCAACTGACTTTAGATAGAACCAATTGGAAATGGGGAAAACGAAATATTAATATCCTGATGCTCGCAATCGTTTATCGTGGAATAGCGATACCTATCCTTTGGACATTGCTTAATAAACGTGGAAATTCAGATACGAAAGAGCGTATTGCTTTGATTCAACGCTTTATAGCCATTTTTGGTAAAGACCGTATTGTGAATGTGTTCGCAGACAGAGAGTTTATCGGTGAGCAGTGGTTTACATGGTTAATTGAACAAGACATCAACTTCTGCATTCGTGTTAAAAAAACTTCATTGTCACCAATCATTTAGGAAAGAATCATAAAATTAGTGATTTATTTCGCCATCTTAAAGTTGGTCAAATTGAATGTCGTAAACGACGGATTTTGGTTGGTCGGGTGAAACTATATATAAGTGCACTACAGTTAGAAAATGGAGAGCTTTTACTCGTCGTTTCTCCTCAGTTTAATGCCAATGCTATTCAGGATTATGCATTACGCTGGGAAATTGAAACCTTATTCAGTTGTCTCAAAGGACGCGGGTTTAATCTTGAAAATACGCGCTTGACAGACCCTAGACGAGTGAAAAAATTGATTGCGGTGTTAGCTATAAGCTTCTGTTGGTGTTACTTAACGGGTGAATGGCAACATAATCAAAAAAAAGCGATAAAAATAAAGAAGCATGGACGACTCTCAATGAGTTTATTTCGCTATGGTTTAGACTATGTTCAAATGGCGATTCAGCGTTTAATTGGTTTTGGGAAAAAAGAAGAGTTTAAGGAAATTTTGGCAATTTTAAGAAAGCAGAATCCTGATAGGATAAGGGTTCTGTGAAATTTGTCGTGTACAGAGGTTATTTTTAATACACATTTGTATTTTTTTTAAAATAAAATATGATTTAAGTAATTGATTTTATTATTTTATAGAGTAATCACTCTATTTTGATCATATTTGTTTGTGTCTGAAGAATGTGTTTGAAACTAGGCTTTCTATTGATCATTAAAAGATATAATTGAATAATAGATCTCTCTTTCATAAATCAAAAAACGAGCACCTTTTTGATTGATATTTGTACTCTAATTTTCTTAGCATTCGTGCATAATCTGCGGATGAAATACATTGATTCAAAGAAGCTTTCTGAAACACAGTTTAAGCGATATACAGGCATCTCATGGTCAACCTTTTATTTAAATGGTTGAGCAATTGCAGAAGCATGTTCCAGCTAAAGGCAGACCACCCAAGTGGCACTGTTGCAAATAACCACGAATGGTAAGTTGAAGACTGTTTTAGCTAAAGGTGCAGCATATGAATCCTTTCCATGGTCGGCATTTTCAGGGCGAAATCATTCTTTGGGCTGTGCGCTGGTATTGTAAATATGGCATTAGCTATCGTGAACTGCAGGAAATGCTGGCCGAACGGGGTGTGAATGTTGATCACACGACTATTTACCGTTGGGTTCAACGTTATGCTCCTGAAATAGAAAAACGTTTACGCTGGTATTGGCGTAATCCTACAGATCTGAGCTCGTGGCATATTGATGAAACCTATGTAAAAGTGAATGGACGATGGTCTTATCTGTATCGTGCAGTCGATCAACGTGGCGATACCATTGATTTTTATCTTTCTTCTAGACGTAATACCAAATCAGCATATTGTTTTCTTGGAAAAATTTTAAATAATGTGAAGAAGTGGCAAATTCCACAAGTGATCAACACGGATAAAGCACCCACATATGGACGTGCTTTATCACGGTTAAAACGGGAAGGTAAATGTCCACCAGACCTTGAGCACAGGCAGATTAAGTATAAAAATAACGTGATTGAATGTGATCATGGCAAGCTAAAGCGGATCATCAGGGCCACATTAGGATTCAAATCTATGAAGACGGCTTATGCCACAATTAAAGGTATTGAAGTCATGCGTGCACTACGTAAAGGACAAGCATCGTCATTTTATTATGGTCAGCCTCAGGGTGAAGTGTGTCTAATCAACAGGGTTTTCGGTCTCTAAGTACTTTTTAAAGGGAACATCATCGACTCAAATCTCTATTTGCAACAGTGCCTAATTAAATCCCTTACAATTCAAATTTTTCAGCAACGACTTATCTTTGTTAAAATAGTATTAATTTATTTTTTTTAGGACAAACCTTAACAAAATTACAAATTTGTAATTTGGTTGTCATTTAGGTGTATATATCTAGGAATTAGTATATGAAGAAATTATTTTTTGGTCCAAGATATGATTAGATTCAATAATATATATATGAAGATTGTTTTAGTTATTTTTACTATAGTTTTTTCAACCAGTAGTTTTGCTGATGGGGGACTTCGTTTCTTAGAGAAAAATTTAGAAATAATTAACAATAGACTTCCGTCATAAATCAAAAAACGTACAATTTATTTGATCTTAAATTAATCAGCAAAATTATTTAATTCAAGAGATAATCCTTGGATGAAATTCAAAGATATTCAAAAATTATCAGACGTTAAGTTTCGTAGGCTTACCGGTGTTAGTTGGGCTACATTTAACCTCATGTTGGCCGAGCTAAATAAGCAGTTACCTCGTCATATTGGTAAAGGACGACCGCATAAATTACCGTTGGAAGATCGTTTGCTCTTATGTATAGAATATTGGAGAGAATATCGAACATTTTTCCATCTTGGTATGAGTTACGGTGTATCTGAAACGAGTGCAATTCGTATCACACGTGTTATTGAAGATACCTTAATCCGTTCTGGAAAATTTAACTTGCCAAAACAACTTCCTAATCGAGATGAAGTGGATTGGGAAGTTGTTGTGATTGATGCAACTGAAATATTAGTTCAACGTCCAAAAAAAACAGAAAAAATGGTATAGCGGTAAAAAAAAGCGACATACCTTTAAATTTCAATTATCTATGCACTATACAACAGGTGAAATACTGAGTGTATGTGGAAGTCATGGAAGCATGCATGATTTTCAAATATTTAAAAAAAGCATGAGGAAATTAAAATTTAAGCCCTTTTTTATCGTTGATAAGGGGTATTTAGGGATAAAGAAATTGGGTTTTGGATGCCTCATGCCATCTAAAGCAAAGAAAACTGAAAAACTAGATTCTGAATTAAAAAAGTTAAATAGAGAGATTGGTCGTAGACGAATTCAAGTAGAGCATGTATTTGGAAGGATAGAGATGGCTCCGTAAATTTGAACAACACCTATAAGTGATATTTTGCTCCCCAAATGATGTTATAAACATCGATATATGGAGTATTTTATGGCACGTAGACCAAGAAGAAATCATTCAAATGACTTTAAAGCTAAGGTAGCACTTGCTGCAATTAAAGCAGAAAAAACACTTGCTGAATTGAGTGCTGAATTTGATGTTCATCAAAACCAAATTATCGACTGGAAAAATCAATTGATTTCGGCTTCCTCGCAAGCCTTCGATCAATCAAAAGCTCCAGCAGAACCACCCATTGATCTAAAAAAACTACATGCAAAAATCGGTGAGCAGGCATTAGAAATTGATTTTTTAGAAGGTGTGTTGAAGAAACTGGGCCGCTTCAACCACAAAAGTTAATCGACGACTCACTTCAGATTTCAGTATCTAAGCAAGCTAAGCTACTGAAAGTCTCCCGTGGTTGTTATTACTATCGCCCAAAACCTGTGAGTGCATCAGATCTGAAGCTGATGCGCTGTATTGATGAATTACATATGCAATACCCTTTTGCAGGTAGCCGTATGATGCGTGATTTATTGAACCGTCAAGGACATCATATAGGACGACGTCATACACGTACTTTAATGAAGAAAATGGGCATTAATGCGTTATATCGTAAACCAAATCTAAGTCAGGCCAATGAAGCTCACCGTAAATATCCTTATCTGCTCAAAGGATTGAATATTCAACGGAGTAATCAAGTGTGGGCAACGGATATAACATATATCCCTATGGCAAAAGGCTTCGTCTACTTATGTGCTGTGATTGATTGGCACAGCCGTAAGGTGCTTGCTCATAGCGTATCGATTAGTATGGAGGTTGCATTTTGTATAGAAACATTAAATGAAGCTATTGAAAAATATGGCCGACCTGAAGTCTTTAATACAGACCAAGGCAGTCAATTTACCAGTGATGCGTTTATTGAAGTGTTAAAATCAAATGACATCCAAATCAGCATGGACGGTAAAGGTCGTTGGGTCGATAATGTGATGATTGAACGATTATGGCGGAGCGTTAAATATGAAGAGGTGTATCTCAAAGCTTATAGCAGTGTCACCGATGCGAAAAAGCAATTGAGTGCATATTTTGAATTTTATAATTTGAAACGACCTCATTCGAGTCTGGACAAAATGACTCCAGATGAGTTTTACTATGACCAGCTACCACAACAAAATAAGGTAGCTTAACTAGAGCAGAACATCACTTATAAATAAGCTTTTAGTTGTTCAAACAAGTGGGACCACCTCTGATTTCACGTTTGCAGAATATATCTTAGCGGTGATCCATCTAATATTCGTGATTATAAAGAGAGCTAATTCACAGGTTCTACAGATTATGTAGCGACTAACTATATCAAAGTCTATTTGCAGTTGATGGTTGGCGCTTAGTTTATATTTACGCTTAGGTTTCAGTTAAAAAATCAATATTCTGTTGAATCCGTGATTGAATCATCTGTAGGGTAGATTCTCGAATTTGATGGGGATACAGGCGCTGCGCAATTTGACTAAATTGAAGTGCAATTTCACGCATGGTCAAGATGATCTCATCGACTTCTAGAGTAGTCAGATTAGCTTCTGAAGTACCGAGTTTATGTATGTCATTTCGGGAAATATTGAGCGCTTCTCCCATAATGTCCATTTGATGATAACCACCTGGACCCTCGCAGAAGGTCACATCATAGGCTGGAGCCAATTTCCATTGACCATTTTTCTCCATGAGAAATGAAAAGTTCTTAGTATGGTCATCCCGATTATTGAAAAGCACATTAAACACAGCACGTTTAAAAGCATGCAATCTTTCTCGTACATCTTGCGTACACATCAAGGTTGCCCGGAGAAAATTGCGATAGTCTAGGCTACCTGGAACTTTATAGTCTGCTCCTGTATATGCAGCCAAACTCTGCATTGGAATCCGCATACCATTTTGACGATCGAATCGTTTAGAAGCAAAAGCCGTTAAACCATTGGGCAAATTAAAGAAATGGGTATCTGGAGTCTCAATTGCACAAAGTCGCAAACATTCTGCATAGACGGCTTCAATGGCGCAGACTTCAGGATGCTCTTGCTGAGCAGGAAACTTAATCAGCCAGGCTTCATGTTGATCAGAATCTTGAGTCGAAAACTCTAAATTGACAGGATCTCGGTAAACCAACGCTTTTGGTCTGGCACCTTGAGGGGAGCCACCCATGACCAATAAATGCTGTAGAAATTCACCACCTTCACCTTTGAGTACTTCTTGAACTTCCTGGGCCAGTTGTTGTAAAGGGATATTTTCTGAGGTTTGCATGTCAGCAACACAAGGTTCAAAGGAGAGGGCACCCATTGCGTGACTACTAATATAGGTCAGACGCTCCAAAGGTCCAATTCGTGCTGAATTTAAGCCAATTTTTTTGAAATATCGATCCATCAACATCATGCCCCAACCATCTGGTAAAGCGTCATAGACTGGACCTGGGAGTCCCATTTGATGAGTAGGAAAACCTTGTCTGAATGGTAGACCTTTTAAAGGCAGCAAGTAAGAAGAGAGCTCAACACCTTGCTGTATTGCTTCTGGACTATATTCAAAAGCAATGGTGGGTCTACCTGTCGTGGCTGTTGAACTAATCAGCGTTCCCCATAACCATGATTCGCCCCAACCGTTGTAATAAACATTAAGTCTATTGAGCATTATCCCTTCCTCTTAATACGGTGGCGCTTACTTTGACTCTCATAGCGAAGAATGTCATTCACACTGTTAAGCTGAGGTTTAAATAGTTCCTGAAGTTCGTTTAATCGACCCAAGACCATTGCAATACGGACTAAATTTTCAACAGATACATTTCGTCCCGCTTCAAGATTCGAAACTGTATTCACGCCGACACCAGCGCGTGCTGCTACCTCAGCTTGAGACATCTCCAGAAAGAGTCGTTGCTTACGTAAACGCTCACCTAAAAGAGTCACAACTTCTTCTGGTTTAGTGAAATATAAATCCATTAAATTGGGTCTTAAGAATGAATAATTTAATTAAATCACAAAATAATGGAATTAATCTATAGCTATAGTGTGGCTAAGGAGGGCTTTGTTGCACAGCACATCAGAAGGGTAGGTATAGTCCTTGGGTATCGGTTACAGAAAATCATCAGGATGTACTTTGACTGATTGTTGATACGGAGATTTCAGTATTTTCATTTTTCCTAATAGGTCACATTACTTAGAAAGGGTTCTTCGAAAATTAGTTCATACTTTAAAAATCCTATAAATATTGAGGATATTTTCTTAATGCTTTCAATATAGCATGCGGCTATATGTAACTCGAACGGGCTTAATCTGCCTTTCAGTATAAATTTTTTGGGCGTGAGAGGGGAGAGGTGTGAGGGCAAGCAATTTATATCGTGGATACTTCTAAATTACTTATGTAATAGAAGGTGGTAAACATGGATTTAGAGGTAATAACACTAAATATAAAAAAATTGGAAGAATAATTTATTAAATTATTGTTTTTATGTGGTTATTGGTGATGTTATGAATAATAATAACTTTTTTCTTGATGAATTTTACCTAAAAAAATTGATCAGATAATTTTCTTTAAATGTCATGCATACATAAATTTGACAGTTTGAAGGGATCGGTATGTGCATTTTTCACAAGGTTAAAGATCGACCATAAATGTGATAAACGGCAGAGGATCATTGAAAAATGAATGGATTTAAACACTACATGTATGCACGAAAAAAAGTATCGCTGCGGTTCTGCTGACAGGCTGTATTGAGCATTGAATGCAAATGATGTAGTAATTGTCTACAGGCTATAGGACCAGCATGAAGAAGAATGAAATGTAGTTGCCAATTTATAACCTTGGTTGAAAAGCATAGCATTGTTATTCGGAGAAGTGAGGTAAGCCATCCTTCTCTTATTCATTTAAAATGATTCTTACTCAACTGATCTCGACTCATGGGCTGGTTCCAATTAGACGGATAATAACTTCCATCCCCTATCTTTTTCTTACCACATTTCTTGCATTTAATCCCTTCTTTGGAGATTTGATTCAGCATCACTGTTGTCGGTTGAATCAAATCAATGACATAGTTCGTTGGTTCAGGAAAAGCAGAAGAGGCTGCTTTATTGCAAAAGAGAACATTCGGATCAAATGGATTGGATTGCACAAAAGCCATGATACAGCCACAGAGTAATTCACCTGCATGTAATCTGTAACATCCATTCAGGTCATCAGACGAAGATTAATCTGAAATTTAAGCACTAAACGCCATAAATCTATGTATGGGCAGACTTTTTTGAGACATATGTTGATAAACATGCGGCAAGTTACATTGCTTAAAAGTCTATCTAAGTTAACGATCTATTCAATTCTGGATAAGTAATCTGAATATTACGATCCTAAATTACCCGAAGAGTATTAAGATTTCTAAGAATCGTGATTGTTGGTTTATTTGGGAAATTAATCAGTGGATTGAAGCAAAGATGATGGCTCATTAAGGATTGTGGGCTTCGACTACTTAAATTTTAGGTATTTTGAATAAAGCATATTTCAAAAATCTTAATTAATGGATTTAAATTACCATAAAAACCTTCAATATTGGCTTGAATCCATTGTTGTTGAGAGTCAATGCGAGACCAATCAATACCATAACCACAATGAGCAATCAGATGCTCAAAGAAAATCCGTTGTGTACGTCCATTACCTTCACGGAATGGGTGTATGACATTAAGCTCACAATACAAGTCGGCAAGTTGAGGAATCAGTTGTTGTGGTGCTAAGCCTTGAAAGTATTTTTTTTCTTGAAGCGGTTTGAGTAGTTTATTGGTTTCAATTTCAATACGGGAAAAATTACAAAAACGGGTGTCACCTTTGGAAATATCGATTTGTCTTAACTTTCCTGCCCAGTCGTATAAGTCGCCAAAGAGCTGCGCATGAATTGATTTTAAGTATTGTAAGTCGTAAGGTGGTTCAGCATATTCAATTAAGTTACTTGCCAATCCAGACAGTTCTAGTTCAGCTTATTCTAAAATTTGTTCATCATGAATATTGAGTTTGTTCTTTAGGATATTTGTGCCAGGGTAACAATACAGGCTGTCACCCATTTCCCCATATTTATCCATACATGCACCTGACTAAGTTTCGGGTTGCGAATACTTCTTATATTTTTGCAAGATTTCAGCTTTACTTTGTTGAGTTGTTTGAGCTGTCGTTGTAATGCCTTCAAGCTTTAGGCTGGCTTGATAGTTTTGCGCACGTGTCGCTTGAATATATTTTTTTTTCTGTTCAGTGGTTCTGAGCATTTCGAAACTCCATTGATGCTACACGTGAAGTAAGTATAGCAGAGAATCTTTTTGATCAATGCTGCATACACAGCATTTCAAAATGTAATACAACGGTATTGTTTCATGTAATAACAGAAAACTAAAAAAAAGTGGAAGAATTTTTAAAATTTAGACCACCCATGATAAGTAAACCATATGTATTTGTTGATAATTGTAATTTTGAGAAAATTTAGTTGATAAATTAAATGAATTTTAATATACAAAGATATGCTCATTTTTTATATCGATAAAAATGTTAAAATTTGACTATTTAGTAAAAAATATAGAGATATTTATGGGGCAATTTATCATGCCCTTTTGCTTTGAGCGACAAAATGTTCAATTTAAGATAGTAAAAATTAACTCAGAACTACTGAAAATCAAAAAGATTAAACAGAGCCAGAAAGTAGTAGTACAAGCAAAGTTCAAAATAATCTATGTGAAAATTTGGCAAAAAATATTGCTATTAATGCAAACGGAGCCATGCTTACGTGTACATTCTAATTATGTTGCAATCTTACAGTTGATACATAATCTTGATGATTTTATCGAAAAATCACAGCAACACTTGTGCTTTGAGAGAAAAGCTCAGAAAGAGCTGGATGCTAAATTTTTTGCTAGATTTTTTAAGCTGACAAAGAGTTCAATAAAAGATCAACTTTTACCAAATTGTTCAGATCGTAATGAATTTAACCAATGCAATTTGATAAAAAATTAAGCGAAAGCGAATATGCCAAAGATTGAAACAGAAGAGCAATTCTTAGATTTAGCAGAAAAATTCCAAAAAAATTATTGTTTATTACGCAATCATGTTGTGAATACACAATTTGTCGATCTATCAGATGATTTACGTGAAAAAGCCCATGCTCTATATAAGGAAGCACAACAGATATATGGCTATATATCTAGTTCTAGACAATTAGGTAAATATTATTATCTAGCTTCTTTAAGTTATTTTGCATGCCCGACTACTAGTAATACTCAAGAGCTGTCGTCTGAACGTTATTTGATTCTACAAGCGAGTTTTTTAACATATCGGCAGTATCAAGAATTTGCAAAAATTGATAAAGCTGAGAATAAGCAAAAACATGTTTGTGATCTCTTTCGCTATGTATCACGATATGTTCTGGATTCTAATCATGCTGAATTATTTCAAGAATGCAGTGAGCTACTAAATCGCTATGTCATGTACGAACGTAACTTGAAAAAGGAGGATCGTAATCAACTTTTTAATATTAAAGATTTCAAACAAGTACAAGCCATAGAGTATTTATCGGCTCTATTAATAATTTTTAAAAGACTTGATGATCGTCGTGTTGTTCATCGTCAGCGTAAGTCAAAAAAAAGTAAAGTTTTGCAATGGCCGACGAAAAATGAACTCAAAAAATTTCGTGAAATTAAAACGGGTAAGCAAGTAGATATTGGACATAACGCAAAGATCAGTATTTATGATGCCGCTCTTCACAAAGATGAAGAGGGTGAAGTTGATCTATTAGATCCTGAAATGGAGTTTTATTCAGAAGATGAAAAGTCTAAAAATTTAAATTATATACTCAGCGATAATGCGACGCATCTAATGCGGCATCGCCAGCGCCGTCATGCTCCTTTTGTTACAAATCCACATTATTTGGCGCCAGATATACTGAAGCAAATTGTTTATGTGTTGAGAACCGAGTTATCCGGGCACTGGAGGGATGCTGCAATCGCTGCAGCATGTTTATTGTCACTTTTGACGGGATTATCACCCGTCGCACTGATGGATTTTAACGAGCTTATTCAAGATGGAATTTTGATCCAGAATGGTTCAAGTAGACGTCGCGAATATTTACTCAAATTAAATCTTAAAATTACAGAGCAGAAGATTAAGAGCTTAAATCATGTGCGGTGGAATGAAGTGATGACACATCAACTACATTTACCTTCTGCTTGGTTTGACTATATAGAACAAGCATCGAATCCACTAATTTCATCAACACACATTAATACGAAACTTAAGAATTGGCTTGATAATCGGTTTGTAGGTTCGATCACTGTAGAAAAACTGCAGGCTCAATTATATTTTCATATATATTATGAAACATATAATGAATATCTTGCTCATGTAATTGCTGGGCGGGATAGTCAGCATCACATGCCTGGTATCTATTATGGCGGGCTACCGAAAACTCAACTCAGTAGCACATATCTAGCCTTTTTAGAAAAAGCACTTACACCACATTCCACACATTTTACTGAAGACACGGCTGAACTAAAAATATTGCAACAACAATTCAAAGTGCAATCTGCATTATCTATAGGAAGGATAGGGAGCCAACTGGCACTTGAACCCAATTTTGTGAAAGAGCAATTCCATATTTTACATAGACATTGTCACGAAAACATCCAAGAAGATAAGCACATTATTAATCAACTTAATGCATATGCGTGTTGGATGTGGCATATCAGTTTGTTGAGTTTGGCAAGTCGGCCTAAAAAAAACCTGTTGGGGAATTTGGATGATTATTGTGTTGAGCTCAAGCTTTTATATGTGAATGATAAAAAAAATAGTAAAGCAAGAAAAGATGGTCGTTTTATCCCTTTATCTGATTTTTTCATAAAAACACTGCAAAATTACACTGCCTTTTTAGAACAAATTATTGAAGCGTACGGTTCATTTTTTAGACAAGTCTTTGCAAAGAAGAAGATAACTGTAAATGATCTTTTTGGTAAGGTCATTTTTAGTAAAGATATCTTGCCGATAACTGTCAAAGAATGGCAGAGCAGGAAAATTAAGTTAATCCCTTTATCGAGAAAATGGGTGAATTCATATATGCAAGGAGTCTTTCCAAAGAATATGTATTCGAATTGGTTACGTCATTTTGACATGAACTTTTTGATGCATGAGCAGCAAGAGGGTAAACCAGCATTAGCTTTTCACTTAATTCAGGCCCTGTATGGTCATGACCAACGTGACCGAGAGGCTTTTCATCCGCATTCTTCACTTATCCCGAATGTCTATGTACAGCAAGCCCGCCAGCAATTGCAAGATAATGTCAAATCTTTATCGATTAAACACTTAGAGCGAAAATAGTTGTATGCAAAAAATCAAAGAACTAATAAAACCACAACTAGATGATCTATTTGTTGATATTCATAAAATGGTGAAAAAGTCGCTAGATAGACAGCCTTCTCCACCTGAAGTATTGACGAAAGAAATGCAGCAAAAACTTGATCAGCAGATCGCTGAAAAATGGCATGACATTAAAGATAGTGTTGATTGTTTGAGTCAAAAGTTGAGCCGAGACGAACAATCAAAACTGATGCAATTTACTGAAGATGAATTTAATAAAAGAAGGAAGCAATTCAACCAGAATGTAGATAAAAAATCATACAGAATTAAGCTAAATCCACATACTAAACGGATCGTACTGCCTAGAAAAATTGAGAGTACAGAGTCACGGTTAGAACAGGGGCATCTACATATCCATGTACTTAAGGAATTAAGGCAGTATTGGCAAGATTCATTTGAATATTGGAATGAACCAAAGTACTTATGGGGAAATTTATGCTTAAGTTTTATATATATTTCAGGCTGTGCAGATGAACAGCATTTGATTGCTATTCAGAAGCAATTGCAGGAGGCCATTGAGCTTGGTACAGATCTGAATTGTTTTCGGTTATACCATTCGGACTACAAAAAAATCACTAATCCATTGTTACTACATTATCGTGTTGAAAACTCTCAATATGGCAACGATGTAGAACAGGGAAAGTTGTACCAATGGAAACATGTTTTTTTTAACCCATATGCGCAGTTCATTTTGCAATATTTAAAAAAGTTGAAAGCTACTCAGAAAGAATTTTGTCTGCAACATTCAGTTGAAGATTGTATTTTAGAAAGCTTGAGTAAGATAGGCAGGAAAAAAAGTCTTGGGGATCTGCAATATCAAATTAAACGCCGTGGATTTCGTGCATTTAATGATGTGCAAATGGTACTCGAATTTAATCCAAACCTCAGAGATGGATCCGGAAATTTGAACAACTCCTATAAGTGATACTCTGCTCCTCAAATGATGTTATAAACATCAATATATGGAGTATTTTATGGCACGTAGACCAAGAAGAAATCATTCAAACGACTTTAAGGCTAAGGTAGCACTTGCTGCGATCAAAGCAGAAAAAACACTTGCTGAATTGAGTTCTGAGTTTGATGTTCATCAAAACCAAATTATTGACTGGAAAAATCAATTGATCTCAGCTTCCTCACAAGCTTTCGATCAATCAAAAGCTCCATCAGAACCTCCCATTGATCTTAAAAAGTTACATGCAAAAATCGGTGAGCAGGCATTAGAAATTGATTTTTTAGAAGGTGTGTTGAAGAAACTGGGCCGCTTCAACCACAAAAGTTAATCGATCACTCACTTCAGATTTCAGTATCTAAACAAGCTAAGTTACTGAAAGTCTCTCGTGGTTGTTATTATTATCGCCCAAAACCTGTTAGCTCATCAGATCTGAAGCTGATGCGATGTATTGATGAATTACATATGCAATATCCTTTTGCAGGCAGTCGTATGATGCGTGATTTGTTGAATCGTCAAGGGCATCATATAGGACGACGTCATACACGTACTTTAATGAAGAAAATGGGTATTCAGGCGTTATATTGCAAACCAAATTTAAGCCAGGCTAATCAAGCTCACCGTAAATATCCATATCTGCTCAAAGGATTGGCTATTCAGCGCAGTAATCAAGTGTGGTCTACTGATATAACGTATATCCCTATGGCAAAAGGCTTTGTTTATTTATGTGCTGTGATTGATTGGCATAGCCGCAAGGTACTTGCGCATAGGGTATCGATTAGTATGGAGGTGGATTTTTGTATTTCGGCTTTAAATGAAGCGATTGAAAAATATGGATCACCTGAAATATTGAATACAGACCAAGGCAGTCAGTTCACCAGTGATGCATTTATTGATGTATTGAAATCAAATGGCATTCAAATCAGTATGGATGGTAAAGGTCGATGGGTAGATAATGTGATGGTTGAACGATTATGGCGGAGCGTTAAATATGAAGAGGTGTATCTCAAAGCTTATAGCAGTGTCACAGATGCGAAAAAGCAATTGAGTGCATATTTTGAGTTTTATAATCTGAAACGACCTCATTCGAGTCTAGACAAAATGACACCAAATGAGTTTTACTATGATCAGCTACCCCAACAAAACAAGGTGGCTTAACTAGAGCGGAATATCACTTATAAATACGCTTTTAGTTGTTCAAACAAGTGGAACCACCTCTCTCAGCATAGATATATTTTTGAGTAATGTGCTTCAGCAAGAGATTAATACTGTTGCTTTAAGGCCATCCGAATTTAGATTGCTGTGGAATAATGATTACAATCAAGTCACAGAACCAGATAATCGCCCTATTCATTTTGAACAAGAGCAGTTACTTCCTGAAGTTCCGACTGTTCAAAGCAAATTACAAACGATTCCGTATGAGTTGATGTTGTTTGGTCAAAAGAAACGTAAAGGTCAAAAAGTTGAGCGTTTAGATAAAAAGAGGAATAAAGAAGAACGCACGCTACGTTTTTGGCAAGAAACTAGAAGGGTGTTAGAGGAGAAGATAGTTGATGCTAATACGGAGGAAAAGTCTTTAATTGATGCTCAACTACGCTTAATTCACTGGTTAATGCATTTAAAAAAACGAGGGCTTCAATTATCAACTATTGAAAGCTACTTAGGATCGTTTGGCAAAGAATTTATATTTGAGATTTGGCTCAATAAATTAGATTTAAAGCAACAATCCATAGATGACTATGAGGATTTATATCGGCAGCTATTGAAATACAGCAGTGAACGTGATGAAAAAGCAGTTCAACGAGATTCGGTGAAAGGAAAAACCTCTCGTAAGATGCACCAAAGCGCAGAATACCGTTTTGGTCGCCTAAAAGATTTTCATCAATTCTGTATAGAGAATTATGATGCTCCAGGGGTATTGGTGTTACAGAATTCAAGTTTTAAGCATTTACAAATTTGCAATGCACGGCTAGTGAGTCCTTTGCTATTTGGCAAATTATTGGAAAAACTAGAAAATTTAAGTCAAGAGCCAACGGCATCAGAGTGGGTCGATCATCTGAGTTGTTTAAAGCTGATGTATTTACTAAGTTATAGAACTGGACTTCGATTAAATGAAGTTCGTTGTCTTAAAATACAAGATATTATTTGCCCAGAGCTACTTTATAAAGAAAAAGAAAATACAGTTTTTAATAATATCACGCTTCATATCCAAGACAATTCATATCGCCGTCTGAAAACGCGAAGTGCGAATCGTCAAATACCATTGAAAATTGCATTGTCAGAACATGAGTTTTTAGTAGTACAACGTTACATACAACATCGTTATGAGCAATATTTGGTTAATCAGCAGGATGATCTACTTTTTAGTGTGAATCATCGTGTATTAACTGATCAATGTATCAGCAAAATTACAGTAGATTTGTTTAGTCAAATATTAGGTATGCATCATGGCTTTAGTTTTCATACATTACGCCACAGTGCTGCTAACTATCTAGCAATAACTTTGCTCGGTTCAAAAGAAATGATCAAGACCTACACAGATTGTCCTTGGGTAAAAGCAAAAAAGATGAGGGATTTATTGTTTGGTATGAAAGCACGTGCTCAAGAAGAGATTATTCAACATAAATGGCAGGTGCTCGCCTCTTGGATGGGGCATAGCAGTATTGAGCAAACGGCTTCAAATTACCTTCATGTTTTGGATTTATTAGCAGTCGATCGAATTTATAATTCGCCGTGTATCATTTCAAAAAAAGTATTAGAACAGTGTTTTAGTCCAGTGAAGTCAAGTACAGACTACATAAACCTAAATCGTTATACTCAGCAGCAGAAATGGTTTAATTCTTATCAGCAAACACAGCCAGTTACGATTGCTGGCCGACAAGAAAAGAAGTTTAGTATCGAGAAGAGTAATCTGACACCTTTTCAACGTTTGATAAGTTTTAGAGAAGGTCGTTTAAGCGAAGATACCCAAGCTCAAGAATGGATGCAACGATGTCAATGGATGAGCACTAAATGGATGGATCGCCAAAAATTTAATTTAAAAACGAATTATGTTTATAGTAAGAATTTAGAAGAGAGTTGGTTTGATGAACTTTACGAAAAGGCTAAAAAACTGACTCGTCCAGATGAAATAATTCCTCTCCTTGATTTTCATTATAAAGATGATAGGCAGCAAGATGCACTGAAAGAAAAGAACATGGTTAAGGCGCTTAAAATATTATTATTATTTGGAAAACTGCGTAAGAATTTTCTACATTTTCAATGCCGAATGAAAGGTGATGAGCAACAAATTGTTAATTTTATTACTGGTATAGAGCCAATGTTAGGAGATCATCTGTATTTAGAAAAACAAAACTACCCAGTTAATTTGGATGCTCCTGAGCGAACCGTTATATTTAGTTTTCAAAGAGTTGTCGGCTCTAACAAAAAAAATGTTACTCCGCTGGTTATATTTAATTTAATGTTAAAAATGATGCAAAAAGATGAACTCTGGATCAAATAGCCTAAGCATGTTAAAGGGGAATTGTTTAGAAATTTCCCTGTTTATAAGTAAACTGCCTTTATGAAAAGCACCATGCTGACTTGGATTAATAAGCGGAATGTAGTATCACAGTTTGATCGCTGGATTTACGAAAATGGTGTGAAGATTAGCGGTATGGTAAATCGATGAGCTAAAGTGTTGTAGTCCAAACTCGATCTGACAATTACCCATTTTTTAGTGTGCCCGTCAGGTTAAATTTGAACTGAATTTTTCTCAGCCCAAATTCATTTCCAATCAAGTTATGTTTCAAGTGGCGTGCGAACACTGCACAATTTAATTCACGGTGCCTAAGACAGGTATCAACTTCGGACCAGCCATTCTAGCTTTGCTAATGATTTCCACCAGCTCATCATAAGTCAGTTCAAACTTATCCTCACTATCAAATACATAGACCATATTCTTGCCTTCATGTTCAGGTGGAGTAGGTGGTACAAATCGTTTCGGGATAAGAATTTGTGCGAGTTGTTCGTCAGTTAATTTAAATAAGTGCATGTTTTTATCCTACTCTTGGTAAGTCAGACCATTTGGTTAAATACGAAGGTGATCTAAGGTTTTGATTCATGTGCCATGTGGCTTCTTTATTGTTGGCAATGCCTAGCGTGACGAGATTCTTCCCAAACCGTTCACTGATGGCTTCGATGGCATCTGAAAGCCTTTCTCGCTCTTGCTTATGTGAATAGTCCGTGAATAGATCGGGCACAAACTTGGATTGATCTGTAATTTCGAGCAGCACGATTCCCGCCTTTTTATACTTAAAGCCTTTCTTAAATATCTGATCGATGCCTTTCATCGCGGCCTTGGTGATGAGCAGTAGATCATCCGTATGCTCATGCATTTGAACGACGATGTAAGGCGAGTAGCGCTCTGTATTATCAAAGCGACTGGTTTGGATATACACGCCGATCATCTTGCAGATTGAGCCATCTTCCCGCATTCGTTTCACGGCTCTGGCCACATAAAGCCGAACCGAAGCTTTAATGTCATCCATTTCATACACTGGGTTGCCATATGAACGGCTGCTGATGATTTGCTTCTTCGCTACAGTATCATCACTAAGGTCAATACAAGAAAGGCCCTGTAGCTCAAGCACCGTCTTTTCCATCACGATACTGAACTGCTTTTTGATTTCTTTAGGATTGGCATTGATCAGATCTAGAACGGATTGAACACCCATGGCATTGAGCTTCTTACAGTTCTGCCTGCCAACGCCCCAAACTTCGGATACATCTACTTGTGCGAGTAGCGTTTCTGTAGAGCATGGGTCCATATGGGCCAGATTACAGACTCCATTGAAAAACTTGTTTTTCTTGGCGAGATGATTGGCAATCTTGGCTTCAGTTTTAGAGCGACCGATTCCAATGCAGCAGGGTAGTCCTAACCAACGCCAAGCTTTAGCCCTCATATCTTGCGCATATTCAGTCAGGTCAAATAGATGCTCATAAGCTGTGAGCTTTAGGAAACATTCATCAATGGAATAGACCTCTTGGTCTCCTGGTGCAACATAGTCCCCAAGCAGCTCCATAAAGCGCTTGGACATTTCGCCATATAAGGAGAAATTACTGGATAGCACCTGAATGTTATGTTGTTTGATCAGCTCTTTAATTTGGAATACAGGAACACCCATCTTGATGCCTAAGTCTTTCGCTTCCTGGCTTCTGGCCACGGCACAGCCGTCATTGTTACTGAGCACAATAGTAGGGCGATCATTCAAGGCGGGATTAAACACACGTTCACACGAGACGTAGCAATTATTCACGTCGACTAACGCGAATATTTCATTTTCACTTTGCATGGTTATTCTTCTTTTTATGAGCGGTGATAAATACGTTTTAAATTAAAAGTCACCACACCCCAGATTGAGATGGTCTGACTGTCATCAGGAATGATGTGATTATAATTAGGATTTTCAGCCTTCAACCAAAGTTCTGGAAGCGGATAATCCTCATCGCCAAATATCTCTTTGATTTCAGACTTGGACATCTTATTGGTGATCATCAGCCGCTTAATTGTCGAGGCATTGTTATCAATCAGGGCAACAACAATATCGTAATGCTTGGCTTCAATACTGCGATCAATAATGATTGGATCATTAATCTCTAGGCCAGCATCAAGCATGGATTCACTGTCTACATAAGCAATGAACGTAGAAATCGGGTTGTGAATCAGGAACTCATTTAGATCAAGCGCTTTGTCTTGTTCATCCTTGGTACTAAAGGTTGGACCTGCAGGGATGCGCTCTAGAGATACGGGAATTGAGACTTTGGATTTGGGTAGAACTGCAGTAAGCCCTAACTGCGCAACCAGTTCATTTTGAACAGCGATTTGTTCAAGCACGGTATTGATGGTAGGGCTTGGCTTACCCTCTGGACCCATGAGCTCTTGTAAAGATGACCATGCGTCGTCAGAGAAGTAGATAGGCAACTTCTTAGACATGTGATACTCCTACGCTACGAGGCGTGTTTGGAAGTAGAATTTGTCTAAATAGGATATTACTAACAACGTTTGAAAATCAAATTTAAAAAGTTGTGGATAAACAAGGATGCGTCAGAATAAGACGTTTTGTTTCTGCTTATCGCGTGGAAAAGTGATGAATTCATCGGGCATTTGAAAGAAATATTCATGCGCATGTTCATGATCGGCTGTTAGCCAGTCTTTTCTGTACTGTTCTGGAATAACGATGATGGATCGCTTCTCATCCTTCGGTGCATGGAATTGTTTCATAAAAGGGTGATGGTCCGAATTGATGGTCAACATTGAAAAGGAACGTACCTTATTGCCATTAATCACTGCATCATCATAGATCCCTGCAACAGTAAAAGGCTGATCATCTTTACGCTTGATGGTGTACCAGTGTGGCTTGTCATTGATGTATTTCGGCTCATAAAATTCTTGTACTGGGACTAGGCAGAACTTGCTGTACTTCCAAGCATGTCGAAAGCTAGGCTTATCTGCTACAGACTCAGTTCTGGCGTTATAAGTATGACTGCTGAACTTCAATTCTTTCGCCCAGCTCGGTAGTAATCCAAACTTTGCAATATCAAGCTCTAAGTGATCTGAGCCGTTCAGAATGATTGGAGCATGATAGGAAGGGAATACATGATCCTTAAGCTCAAGATCAAACTGGCTTGTATCGACACCTAAGAGTGTCAAATTTCTTTTATTTGGAAATAGGTAATTTGAGCACATAGCCTGATCACATAACTAAAGAATTTATCTGAAATTGTATACGATGCTTTATGGAACACATGGGATTTATGGTGTCAGTTCAAGTAGGCTATATGAAAAAAGTCATGATGGGGCAAGTTACATTTTCAGTTAAAGTATGACTTATGGGATGCAAAACTACGTTGGGCGTGAAGTCATAAAAAAATTAATCAGGATTTTGCATAAATAGTGCGCCGTAAGGCGCATTATTTTTAAGGAAGGTTTGTATTACTCGACAATATATAACTTATGTTTTTTCTTCGGGGGCTCAACTTTAGCTAAAGCATCAAATGTTAATTGATTAAAATCTTCTTCAGAGATTCCAATTTCATCAAGCATTTTATTTTTATCAAAAGATGGTTGTGAGGCTAAAACAGAGATAATTTTGGGCAACATCAAACTCTCATCTCGATGAGTTTCTTCAGGTTCATTAATGTTGTAGCCCAACGAATTGATCTTTATAGAGTTACTACGATTAACCCAATCACTAACTAATCCCAGCTTGTGAGCTTTATAGTTAATAGCCTTCAGGGATGTTCGCCAAATCTTTTTATACTCAATCATATTTTCTAGTGAAAAATAGCGTGGAGCAGTAGAAAGAAATGCATCTGTTGGCATTAAAAATTCAGATGAAAATTGATCCGCTTCAGTTTCGAGAACACGATTATCTTTCTCGACACGAATTTTTTTGTTATGCGTATGCATAACGATATGACCAAGTTCGTGTGCACAATCGAAGCGGGCTCTTTCGGCAGACTTAAATGTATTTAGAAATATGAAAGGGCTACCACTTTCATCATCAAAAAAAGATAGTGCATCAATTTCTCGAATTTCAGTCGGTAATCTAAAGACACGGATTCCCTTTAGCTCACACAACGAAACAATGTTATTAATAGGTTGATTACCTAAAGCCCATAAACCTCTCAACTCTGACGCTAGGTGATCGGCATACTTAGATTCACCCAAAAACTCAGTAATATCTAAATCAGGACGGTGAAAAGTAGGTAACTTTACTTTCTGATTTAAGTACTTGTTAATATTTATTGCTAAAAGAGTATATGCCTCATTAGCTTTTCTATGCTGTGCTTTAATACGAGCAACCGATCTATAGAAGATTTGGTCTGTTTCATGTGGTTGTGTGTCATTACCTGCAAAGAATGACTTGGGTAAATTTAATACACGGCATATATCATCTTGATCATTTTCATTGATTTCTTTATCCACGTCTAAAAGTTGCTTTACCTTAGAGATAGAGCAACTCAATTTTTCTGCGAAATCGGTATTGCTAAGTCCTCGTAATTCTTTAGCAATACGTAAACGATCTTTATTAAACACATTAACCTCAGATTAAACTACAAGCTGAATATCAAAATCATCTGGTTTAATTTCATTAGATGGTTCCAATACTGGCTTAGGATCAGTTTTTACAGGAACTGTATTATCTATTTCAAATGCAATTCTGCAAGTATGGTCACTTGGTAAAATTGAAATTTTTTTCGCTTTTAAGTCCTGTACGAAGCTAGTTGGGTATGCAAATTCAAAAGGAATATTTGGGATATCAATGTCTTTATAGGCTGGATGTGATGCTGAAGGAAAGTATAAAATCCATGTTCTCAATTTTGTCTCATCATCATAAGCAGACTGATTCTCCTTAATATTATTTAATGTCATTAATCCTTTTTCACAGTGTGCTGATACAACTTGATCAGCTAACCCCAATGCAATATTCCCGCTCATAAAGATAATTTGTATTTTCTTTACTGTATTCTCAATTCTTGGCTGGCTGTCATTGTGGAATATCCAAGCAGGATCAGATTGTCGAAGCAGTAAAGCAATCTGTTCTCCAATTTTTCCCCATCGTGCAATAAAGCGTGCACGGTTATAGTGAGTATTTGTTCTATAGTCAGCATCACCGATCATAATTGCGTTTCTGACTAACTCGAGATCAGGTAATCCTAACTGTTTAGCTTTTTTGATAGCATTTTCACCTTTGAAAAAATCACATGGCGTGGGTTCAGAAGGTTGGATTGATTCTTCATCAAGGAGATTTAAATTCATCTTAAAAGTTATCCTAAAGTAGCGAATGTCTTTTTTATAACATCTTTTGATGTTTTAAAAAAGACATTTTTATAAATGTGTGCTATCTTCACTTACAACTTGATAATAAGAATTTTGGAGAAGAGACGTTGAGTAACTTATTCATTAATCATAAAAATTGTCCTGAATGCGGTGGCCGTATCAAAGGCTATTATTACTACTGTGGGCAGTGTGGTAGTCAAAATGTTGTAAACTGGAAGCACACGGGGATATTTTTGTTGATTGCTGGAAAGATTTTTCTGGTTGCTATGCTTTTTTTGCTAAAAAATTTTGTTCAAATCCATTTTTTTCACAAGTTTCATTGTGCTAATTTTTTAAATAATTCATAGAGGTTGATAGTAAAATGAAAGTTAAAGATTTAATTAAATAATTAGAAGAGTTTGATCTGGAATTAGATGTTTTAATTGCTAATGAAGAGAACAAAATCATTGGCATAAAAACCCTAGCCCGATTCTTTGAAATAAGCTATGTTTCTTTTGTTCATCCAGAGACACAAAGAAATGATATGGAAAGAAATGTTGAATTTACCTTTTTAGGAATGTCGACTAAAGACTCTAGAGTTATTGTTTTTATTGACGTTGTTCCATAATTTTCAAGTAGTCAAAATGAGTATACAATATTCATGTGATGCAAGAAGATACAACTGGATAGGATGGGCCCATAAGTATTTGAAGCTGCCTCGTGTATGATCATGGGGACTGTCCAAACAAACGGCTTTTGAGAGTGCTGCCTGATACGAAAAATAATATCCAAGAGATGCTAGCGGTAAATTTAGTGTAAAATTTAATGCTAGCCATCATTAAAACTTATTTAAAAATATGAAGTTATATCGCACAGATTGGAATATGTTTCCTAAAACGGTTATTGACCGTGGTCTTGGAGATGCAACCTCTCATTACATGTATGAAGCTGCTAAAGCAGGGGATGTTGAAAGTGCGTATATTTTAGCTAAAGATTTAGTTTCGGATGAGGCGATTGCTGAACTAGAAAGAATTATCGATGGTCGGGAAACTATTATAGTACCTGTACATGCTGAGGAAGCAGTCGGTCGTAATATGATTCCTTTAGCTACTTCAGCAGTTATAGCAAAGAAACTTGGGCTTGAAGTTGATACGAATATAGTTCAAGCTATAAAAGTATCAAGAACTGGCGGTGATGGGTGGCATAGATTAGCCAACCCACCAGCATTTGATGGGACAATAAACAATGATAAATGTGTTATTATTGTTGATGATACCCAGACCCAAGGTGGTACTTTTGCAGCATTAAAAGGTCATATTGAAACAACTGGGACGAATAAAGTTATTGGAGCATATGCACTGACGGGTAAACAATACTCATCACAATTAGCTCTAAGTAAAGAAACTCTTCAGCAATTGAGGGATGTATATGGTAATCTTGAAGCATGGTGGAAATCGATTTACGGGTACGATTTCGAAAGGCTCACAGAGTGGGAAGCAAAGTATATCCTCAACTCTCGTAAAACAGCTGACGAAGTCCGAGATAGAATCATTGCGTCAAAACAAACGTGATGCTTATGCACTTATGATGAAAATGAATTAATTATTATTTAATTAAGTTAAAAGACTGCTATATAGCGGTCTTTTTTGTTTTTGAGCTCTACAAATTTTAATGAGTACATATAGTTACTTTTATAAAAATGATAATAAAGGGTAGAGGAGGTCATCTAAGAATTTAAAGCACAAGACTTATTTAACATTGATGACAGAAAAAGTGAGTTGTTGGGAACTTAAAGAAGAGGTGGTACTTATAATGGTTACTAAAATACAAATACTTAAAATATTAAATATATAAAACAATATATTACAAATATATATGATGCGTAGTGTACGCATCATACATTAAGCGTTCTATTTTGATATAATTGATCTAATCAACCCATTGTTAGGTTTCATTTAAATTCCATGAGTCTTACTGAAATTAAAGTTCGCCAAGCTCATTGTAAGGAAAAAACCAGTTTTTTATCCGATGAAGATGGGCTTAGCCTGAAGATTGAGCCGAGTGGAAGAAAATCTTGGTGCTATCGCTATACAGATCCACAAACTAAAAAACGTCGACGCATTCAGTTAGGTCGTTATCCTGATTTATCGCTGAAAAAGGCACGACAAGTCAGAGATGACTTTAAAGACAATGATTTCTGTTTTGAACAAGATACTGCCTCTAATGTCATCACCTTTGGTAAGGTCGGGGAGGAGTGGTTACAGTTCAAACTGAAAAATGCCTTCAACGATCTACCCCGCTGTGGTGTACTACAGTTAGCAGAAAGATGCTTACAGCAAGATATTTATCCAGACCTTCAGGATCTACCTTTTCAAAACATCAAGCGTTATGACCTGGTTTCAGTAATCAAAAAAATAGAGGGACGCCAAGTAAAAGAACCTGTCAAGAAAGCTTGTAGTTATTTGAACCAAATTTATGACTACGCTGTAGCGATGGGTTATTGTGAATTCAACATCGCGCATGGTTTAAATAAAATCGCCATTAACAGTAAAATCAAGAAAAATTATCCGTATTTGAAAGCGGAGGATATATCTGATTTTAAGTATAAATTACAAAAATTGGATGCCCATCCGATTATTAAAAAAGCACTGCTGTTCAAATTACATACTGGCGTGCGAGGGGCTGAATTGTTATTGGCTGAGCCTCATCATTTTGATTTAAATGAAAAAGTCTGGAAAATACCTGCCTTGCATATTAAACAGTTTCGACGAAAAGTCATATTAGGCCATGAGATTCCCGACTTCTTAGTTCCACTTTCAGATCAGGCTTTAGATATTTTAAAAGACGTCATGCAATGGTCATACGGTGAAAAGTACATTTTTGCTAGCCCACGGAAACATAATCAACCGATTCATTTTAATACATTAAATATGGCTATACGTAAGATGGGCTATGGAAAACATCAATTATCCTCTCATGGACTACGTTCCACTTTTAGTACCATTTTGAATGACTCAGGTTTGTTCCAGGATAACTGGATTGAGGCACAACTTTCACATATTGATAAGAACCGTACCCGTGCCAGCTATAATCACGCTGACTATTTAGCCCAGCGGACTGAAATGATGCAGTGGTGGGGTGATTATTTAAGTACTGCTAAGTGAAAATCGTACTTTTATACATAGACTTAAAACATTATGGGGTTTCAAATGGATAGTAAACAATATACTTGCCGTGTTACATGGTCAGCAGAATATAATGAGTATGTTGGGTTGTTCGAACCACAAGCACTAGCCATTTGTTGTAATTCAGCTTTAAGCGCCCTTAATTCTTTCATGCGTTTATTCACTAGTGCAAGTTGCTGATCAATTAATGCATTAACGCTAGAGCAGCTTTCTTCTGGCTTATTTTTTAATTCGATAAGACGTTTAATATCATTGAGTGATATATCTAGGCTGCGACAATGCTTTACGAATTCCAATTGTTTAAGTGCTTTGCTATCATACAGCCTGAAATTACCTTCTGAACGATTTGGATTTAACAGAAATCCTTCTCTTTCATAATATCTAATCGTTTGTATTGAACAGCCCGATTTTTTTGACAATTCGCCTATTTTCATCAATTTCCCCCAGACATTTGACTCTATAGTTACTATAGAGTCTATAGTATAAGTATGCAACGAAAAGGATATATAAAAAATGACTGAGAAATATTTAAACAATACGAATATCGTTAATTTTGAACACAAAGATATCCAATCCTTGATCGATCAACGTAGGTGGAAAAACTTGGATAACTTCAACAAAATTGGTGCCGCTTATCAGTTTGTAAAAGATGAGATTTTCTTTGGTTATAATGAAAGCGATGATATTGCAGCAAGCGATGTGCTAGCAGATGGTTATGGACAATGTAATACTAAGGGTAATCTGTTAATGGCACTATTGCGTGGACTAGGCATTCAATGCCGATTTCATGGGTTTACCATAGACCAGCAACTACAAAAAGGTGCTATCCCAAGCTATGTATTTTGGTTAGCACCTAAATACATCATTCATAGTTGGGTAGAAGTTTACTTTGAAGGGCGTTGGATAAACTTAGAGGGCTTTATATTGGATGAGCAATACTTAAGCTCTCTACAGGAGAAATTTGACCAAGTAAAAGATGATTTTTGTGGTTATGGTGTTGCAACAAAGTGCTTTTCATCACCAGATACAGATTGGCGTGGAGAAAATACCTATATTCAAAAAGAAGGTATTCATGATGACTTTGGGCTTTATGATTCCCCTGATGAGTTCTATCTCGAAAAAGGGACTAACTTGTCGGGGTTCAAACGCTGGATATATCAACGCTTGATACGTCACTTGATTAATATGAATGTATCAAAACTAAGAAATAGAAAAGTACTAGAGGTACAAAATGCACAACCATAATCATAGTCATCAACATGGTAAAGATGACCGTATTGGTTGGGCATTTTTCCTTAATGTGACATTCACTATTATCGAATTTATAGGTGGTTGGCTCACTAACAGTACGGCGATAATGGCAGATGCAGTTCACGATCTTGGTGATAGTCTTTCAATAGGTTTTGCGTGGATTTTAAGTCGTTTTTCAGATAAAGAAGCATCAGATAAGTTTAGTTATGGTTATCGTAGACTTACTCTCTTTGGCGCATTGATAAACAGTATTGTTTTAATCATTGGCTCAATTTGGATTTTATTTGAAGCAATTCCAAAGCTGTCCAATCCTGAAATGCCTGTAGTCGAGGGGATGTTAGGGCTAGCGATACTCGGCGTTGCCGTTAACGGATATGCTGTATTAAAATTAAAAGCGGGTGAAACATTAAATGAGAAAGTGCTGACATGGCACCTTCTTGAAGATGTACTTGGATGGGTTGCCGTTCTTATAGTCTCTATCGTACTGTTGTTCGCTGAACTGCCGATATTAGATCCCCTTTTATCAATAGGGTTCACGCTGTTCATCTTGTTTAATGTTTTCAAAAACCTGAAATCAACACTCGTTTTATTTCTTCAAGCTGCACCCGATAAAGAGACTCAAAAGCGTATTAAACTATCACTAATGGAATTTCCTGAAGTTAATGGTATCCACCACATGCACTTTTGGTCACTAGATGGTGAAAGTCACGTTTTAACAGCGCACCTTGAGCTGAGTGACAACTTTGACGTTAAAGAATTAATTAGGCTTAAACAAGAAGTTGCAGCTAAATTATCTTCCTATCATTTATCGCATACAACGATAGAGTTTGAGTTTTTAAATGAAAATTGTCGGGATGAAGCGCAGTAAGCTTTATCAATAAAATGTTGGGCATACAATATTAAAAGCAGCTTAATTAGGCATAACCTAGTAATTAAGCTGCTTTTTTTGATTTTAAATTTCGTCGGATTGCTGTTTGCTACTCTCAGAGCCATGCGCCCATTGATATAAAATAGGCAATACAAACAAAGTTAAAATTGTAGAAGATACAATACCGCCGATAACAACTGTTGCTAGTGGTCGTTGTACTTCTGCACCAATTCCAGTGTTTAACGCCATTGGAATAAAACCTAAACTTGCGACCAGTGCCGTCATTAAAATAGGTCTTAAACGAATGATGTGCTGAGTTTCCATCATTGTCTTGGCTTGATGCGGATCAGTCTAAAGCATTCTCAGGAATAGAGGAGCTCGTTGCTGATGTTGTCGCTGATATGATTAGCAATAATGAAAAAGTTCCTACACCACTCTCCGGGAAAATATAGTAGGCAGTTTGTTGTCCTTGTTCTCAGTGGTTCAACAAAAACTAGCCCTCGAAGCCGCAGAACGTGGCGTGGACATAAATTGTTTAGTATCAGTAAAAAGAGCGATGTAATTTTAGTACGAGTGAGTGATAGAGCAGGAACCTATGCTTCATATATTCAGTAAATGGTATGTTTTTGAATTAATAGGTATTTTTAAATAAAGCTTTCTTTGATTTAGTGCTTTTTATTTAATAAATTAATTTTAAAAACAACTTAGGCTAATTGATAAACACTATCTGGAAAGATTAAAAGAAAATATTTTTTAATTTCTGCTAATTCATTTAAGGCAGGTTCCCTTTCAAGCAGTTGAAATGTCCAAATAAGTACAGCCTGATGATTATCATAGCAAGTATTTACTCCAAGAAAATTAGCCATTCCATAACTTCTATTGATGTTCATTTCTTTAATTAATTGATTTCCTAAGTCACGAGCTTGCTGGCTGATCAATAACTCATTTGGTAACACGGCGGTCATCTCCACAAAATAATCTAATGCAGGTTCAATCCTTATATTTAAAAAGTTATAATTTAGTTGAAATGGATAAAATATACTTTCTATAAGTTGTAATAACCTGCTGTAGGTTAATTTTAGCAAAGTATTACTCAGTCAACAACTTCAAATAACCCACAGCAAGTTATTTTTTGTAAATTAATTTAAATATGATTACTTGTAAGTTATCTAGCCTCATGGGCGATAGAAAAATTTTAAAATTAAGTGAAGTGGTGCATGCAACAGGTATCAATCGCAACACGCTCACAAGTATGTATTATGACCGTGCTGTACGTATTGAATTACCAGTCGCCGATAAGTTGTGTAAGTACTTTAACTGTACGATGAATGATTTGTTTGAGTTTAAGGAAGAAGTTGAAGAAAAAGATTAACTTAATACTTCGTTTGATAAGTTTTTCGAAGAAAAAGACTAGCCAATACTTAGTTTGATAAGTTTTTCTCTGCAGATCTAATATTGAATTTTATAAAATATCATTACAAACAGAGGTGGTTCCACTTGTTTGAACAACTAAAAGCGTATTTATAAGTGATATTCCGCTCTAGTTAAGCCACCTTGTTTTGTTGGGGTAGCTGATCATAGTAAAACTCATTTGGTGTCATTTTGTCTAGACTCGAATGAGGTCGTTTCAGATTATAAAACTCAAAATATGCACTCAATTGCTTTTTCGCATCTGTGACACTGCTATAAGCTTTGAGATACACCTCTTCATATTTAACGCTCCGCCATAATCGTTCAACCATCACATTATCTACCCATCGACCTTTACCATCCATACTGATTTGAATGCCATTTGATTTCAATACATCAATAAATGCATCACTGGTGAACTGACTGCCTTGGTCTGTATTCAATATTTCAGGTGATCCATATTTTTCAATCGCTTCATTTAAAGCCGAAATACAAAAATCCACCTCCATACTAATCGATACCCTATGCGCAAGTACCTTGCGGCTATGCCAATCAATCACAGCACATAAATAAACAAAGCCTTTTGCCATAGGGATATACGTTATATCAGTAGACCACACTTGATTACTGCGCTGAATAGCCAATCCTTTGAGCAGATATGGATATTTACGGTGAGCTTGATTAGCCTGGCTTAAATTTGGTTTGCAATATAACGCCTGAATACCCATTTTCTTCATTAAAGTACGTGTATGACGTCGTCCTATATGATGCCCTTGACGATTCAACAAATCACGCATCATACGACTGCCTGCAAAAGGATATTGCATATGTAATTCATCAATACATCGCATCAGCTTCAGATCTGATGAGCTAACAGGTTTTGGGCGATAATAATAACAACCACGAGAGACTTTCAGTAACTTAGCTTGTTTAGATACTGAAATCTGAAGTGAGTGATCGATTAACTTTTGTGGTTGAAGCGGCCCAGTTTCTTCAACACACCTTCTAAAAAATCAATTTCTAATGCCTGCTCACCGATTTTTGCATGTAACTTTTTAAGATCAATGGGAGGTTCTGATGGAGCTTTTGATTGATCGAAAGCTTGTGAGGAAGCTGAGATCAATTGATTTTTCCAGTCAATAATTTGGTTTTGATGAACATCAAACTCAGAACTCAATTCAGCAAGTGTTTTTTCTGCTTTGATCGCAGCAAGTGCTACCTTAGCCTTAAAGTCGTTTGAATGATTTCTTCTTGGTCTACGTGCCATAAAATACTCCATATATTGATGTTTATAACATCATTTGAGGAGCAGAGTATCACTTATAGGAGTTGTTCAAATTTCCGGATCCATCTCTAAGTGAGGAGGAAATGACTCTTACTATTCAGATGTTGTTTCAAGCTTTTTTTGATTGATAGAGTTTTATGTATTAAACTCTATATTGAAAGTAAATATATTGTAAAAATAGTATGTTATTTACTAATTGATTAAATTATTTACACTTATTCTGTATAATGCTCTATGAATTCATTACTTATTTTTTTAAATTAAAAATCATATGCAAAGCTTAAATGATGAAGAGTGTCGCCAAGTTGAAAGTGTAAAACAGCTTTTACAAAAAAATTTTAAAGATAAGCTTTATGCTATTTATTTATATGGTTCGTATGTTGATGGTGGTTTAAAACATAAAAGTGATCTTGATATTTTAGTTATTATTGAACGTGAAATTACCGATCAGGAAAGAAAACAATTAGCGCAGAATTTTCTAAATATATCTGTTCCGATTGGTCATGCTACAGCGCGTGCCTTAGAAATTACGATATTAGAAAAAGGGAGTATTACCAATAAAAATCATCCATATACATATCAGCTACAATATGGCGAGTGGTTGAGAGAAGAATTACTCAAAGGTGAATTACTTTATAGTCAATCTGATCCAGATATTAGTATTTTACTTAAAACTGCCCAATTACATAACATTACTATCTTTGGACCTGATATTTGCGATTGGTTAAATCCAATTAGCTATGAACAATTAATATTTGCCATGCAAAAAACTTATCCACAAATTATTGCTCATTGGAAAGACGATCAGGATGAATGTAATCAAATTTTAGCGCTATGCCGTATAGCTTATACATTAGATCATAAAACAATAGTTGCCAAGGATGTTGCTGCGACATGGTTTTTAGAATTCTTAAGTCAGATAGATCAAGACATTTTGCAACTCATAATAGATGAATATATTGGGCAAGGTCATGAGCAATGTTGGTTAGTTTTACATGATCAGCTTGCTAAAATTGTTAAAGAATTACAGCATAAAATTGAACCACTACTTTTTAACTGATGTGGAAGTAATGGATATGCTTCTTAGATTATTACCTCACTATATCTCTAAATACCGAAGAGACTTGATATTGCAAAGGGGGGCGTGGTTGGAGTTGCATGAAGATTTTAAATAAAAGCGGAGGAACTAGGGTAAAAGTTGCCAAAAAGTTTCTTCTGAAATGACTTTTATATTATGACGTTTAAGCAAAGCGGAGGTAACTCCATTGCCATAGATCTTATTCCCATTAAATTGACCATCGTAAATCATTGAACTACCACATGAAGGGCTATTTTCTTTAAGCACTACCAGAGTAGCTTTTAATAATTGAACTTTTTTTAAAGTTCTATATGCCCCTTCAATATAGATTGAAGTCACATCCTTTCCTGATTTTTCAATTACACAGGCTTTTCCATCTAAGACATCATCGCCATTACCTCCCGAAATCTCGGCAGGTTCGCGTGGTGTTGATAAACCGCCAAGAATCTCTGGACATACCATAGTAGCTTTTCCATCTTTGACTAATTTTTCGATTTTTTCGTTTAAGCTATGCGTCCCGTTATAACGTACCTTTAAGCCAGCCAGACAAGAACTTACTAAAATCATATTTCCTCTATGAAAAAGATATGTATCGATTTGCTATTTAGCCAGTACCTATTATTTTTTAAAATTAATAGGTTAGTGCTATGGATAAAACAAGAATTTAAATATGATCAATGCAAAGTGAGTTATTTTTTTTCTAACCCACAAAGCTTATAGATTAGTTTGATCCTTTTTGTTTAGAAAATTTATCAACAGTGATGTGTGCTGAATTAGCAGGAGACTTTCACTTGGGAGATTCTAGGCAGCTAACCGATAAAAGTCTTCTGCCATTTGATTTGGTGTCTTAAAATCCAAGCCTTTTTGAATTCTTCGCTGATTATAAAATAACTCTATATATTTTGTAATATCCGCTTTGGCTTCTTCCCTTGTTTTGTAGTTGCGATGATGGACTAGTTCATTTTTGAGTATGCCCCAGAAACTCTCTATCGGTGCATTATCAAAGCAGTCGCCTTTTTTGCTCATTGAACCCTGAAAATCAAATTTCTCAAGTAAGTTTCGATATTCATTACTGCAATATTGGCTGCCTCTATCTGAATGTACAATGAGATCTTTAGCAGGTTTCTGATTGCGAATAGCCATATTCAATGCATCACAAACAAGCTTGGCTGTCATGCGCTCATTTAAGCTATAGCCAACAACCTGTTTCGTGTAAAGATCTTTGACAGCTGCCAAGTACAACCAGCCCTCAGCCGTCCAAATGTAGGTAATGTCACTCGACCACGCAAGATTAGGCTTCGTCATTGAAAACTGTTGCTTGAGTAAATTGTCATAAATAGAACGGTTGTGATCACTGTTCGTGGTTCTTTTGAAACGCTTATGGCGCTTACAATACAACTGATTTGATTTTTTTATTTGGCGCACAGCATACGTACTTATTTTGATACCTTGCGCTTGTAAATGCTTGGTTAATCGAACATAGCCATAGCTTTGTTTGGTTTCTTCATGGGCTATTTTGACCAAAATTGTCTGCTGATTTCGCTGAATTGATCTTTTACTCATGCCTCGCTTTAGCCAATCATAAAAGCGAGAAACGGATACACGAAGTAATCGAGCCATTAAAATAATCGGAAATAAGTGGCTTTGCGATTTCATATAGGCGTACCTCACTGACTTTCTTTGGCAAAGTACGCTGCTGCCTTTTTTAAAAATTCACGTTCCATTTCAGCTGTTTTGAGCTGTTGTTTAAGCTTCTTATTTTCTTCGAGTAAGGCGTTTAGATCGGGCGAATACTGTTTTGTGCCTGCTAAAGTTCCAGCCTTTGCTTTGTTATTCCAGTTCGAAAGGGTTTGCATTGAAATGCCAAGTTGTCTAGCGGATTCCGATACATTACCTTGGTTCTCTTCAATGGCTTTTATGGCTTCAGCTTTAAATTCTGCGGTGTAAGTCTTCTGTTTCTTGCTCATGGTAAACTCCTAATGAGTATGTATAGTTTACCAAGTTAAACCCTCCTGTTTTTTAAGCACACATCACCACGCACCTGGTCAAGAAAGCGGGCCATACCCACCAAGTGGCCAAGACGGGCGCGGTCACCCTGATCCAGCGTTTTGGATCGGCGCTCAATCTGAATGTTCACTTCCACATGCTGTTTCTCGACGGTGTGTATGTCGAGCAATCCCACGGCTCAGCGCGTTTCCGCTGGGTCAAGGCGCCGACCAGCCCAGAGCTCACCCAGCTGACGCACACCATCGCCCACCGGGTGGGTCGCTATCTGGAACGGCAAGGCCTGCTGGAACGGGATGTCGAAAACAGCTATCTGGCCTCGGATGCGGTGGATGACGACCCGATGACACCCCTGCTGGGGCACTCGATCACTTACCGTATCGCTGTCGGTTCACAGGCGGGGCGAAAGGTGTTCACTTTGCAAACTCTGCCGACCAGTGGTGATCCGTTCGGTGACGGGATTGGCAAGGTAGCCGGGTCCAGCCTGCACGCCGGCGTGGCGGCCAGGGCCGATGAACGCAAGAAGCTCGAACGGCTGTGCCGGTACATCAGCCGCCCGGCGGTATCCGAGAAGCGGCTGTCGTTAACACGAGGCGGCAACGTGCGCTACCAGCTCAAGACGCCGTACCGGGACGGCACCACGCACGTCATTTTCGAACCATTGGATTTCATTGCAAGGCTGGCCGCCCTGGTACCGAAGCCCAGAGTCAACCTAACCCGCTTCCACGGGGTGTTCGCACCCAACAGTCGGCACCGGGCGTTGGTCACGCCGGCAAAACGGGGCAGGGGCAACAAGGTCAGGGTGGCTGATGAACCGGCAACACCAGCACAACGGCGAGCGTCGATGACATGGGCGCAACGGCTCAAGCGTGTTTTCAATATCGACATCGAGACCTGCAGCGGCTGCGGCGGCGCCATGAAAGTCATCGCCTGCATTGAAGACCCTATAGTGATCAAGCAGATCCTTGATCACCTGAAGCACAAAGCCGAAACCAGCGGGACCAGGGCGTTACCCGAAAGCCGGGCGCCACCGGCTGAGCTGCTCCTGGGTCTGTTTGACTGACGAGCCTGAAGGCCAACGATACCAATCAAAATGCTGCGTTCACAGCGCCGCGGCAGGGATCCGCCGTGCTGGTTGTCGGAAAAGGAGCCGCTAGTGGGAAAGAGGAGGGTAAATTTTCAGCGTTGCTGGCTCCCCGTCAGCCGGATTGGGTTGCATCGCAGGGGTGTCGAAAGAGTCAACTGCGGTCCAAAGCTGTTGGACTTGGGTGAAAAGGGCGTTTATTCTTCCTGTACGTACAATCAATTCGGTAGATATTGAACCTGAATATAGGGATATATTTAACTTGACGTTACACCAATCACAACAACGGCAAGTGAATTACGCAATGAGTAATACTTTTGGTTTTGGCGGACACATTGCCACAAGTATTTTTAAAAAATATGCTGAATAGAGAGTAGGTGCTAACTTCGGTTTGCTCGTGTTGGCGCTAAATCGAAAGTTCAAGTATCCCAACATGTTCCTTCGTATAGAAGTTAAAAGTTGGCAATTATCGTAGAACAACCTACAGACAACACCAATATGTAACCGATAAATAATTACAAAATATGACCGACAGAGTAAACATCATCAATAACTACATCGATGGATACAACCAATTTGATATCAAAAAAATGGTTGCAGACCTTGACGATAATATTGTTTTTGAAAACATTCAAAATAATGATATAAGGTTATCGCTGAAAGGGTTAACAGCGTTTAAACAACAGGCAGAAACAGCAAAAACATACTTTGCAAAGAGAACACAGACAGTTAAATCGTTTAGGCATTTTGACAACAGCACTGAAATAGAAATTGATTATACAGCAATTTTAGCAATTGACTTTCCGAACGGCTTAAAAAAAGGGCAAAAGCTAAAGTTATCAGGAAAATCCGTGTTTGAATTTAAAAAAAAAAAGTGATTAAATTGACAGACATTAGTTGACATTAAAACCAGCGAACAAGAATATGACTTTATTAAAACATAAAAAAATTACAATAATTGGTGCCGGGCCTGTTGGATTAACAATGGCAAAATTATTACAGCAAAACGGCATAGACGTTTCAGTTTACGAAAGAGACAACGACCGAGATGCAAGGATTTTTGGTGGGACACTTGACCTGCACAGGGATTCGGGACAGGAAGCAATGAAAAGAGCGGGATTGTTACAAACTTATTATGACTTAGCTTTACCAATGGGTGTAAATATTGCTGATGAAAAGGGTAATATTTTAACCACAAAAAATGTAAAGCCCGAAAATCGGTTTGACAATCCTGAAATAAACAGAAATGACTTAAGAACTATCTTATTAAATAGCCTACAAAATGACACCGTCATTTGGGATAGAAAACTTGTTACGCTTGAACCTGATAAGGAGAAGTGGACACTAACTTTTGAAGATAAACCGAGTGAAACAGCAGATCTGGTTATTATTGCCAATGGTGGAATGTCTAAAGTAAGAAAATTTGTTACCGACACGGAAGTTGAAGAAACAGGTACTTTCAATATACAAGCCGATATTCATCAACCAGAGGTGAACTGTCCTGGATTTTTTCAGCTATGCAATGGAAACCGGCTAATGGCTGCTCATCAAGGTAATTTATTATTTGCGAATCCTAATAATAATGGTGCATTGCATTTTGGAATAAGTTTTAAAACACCTGATGAATGGAAAAGCAAAACGCGGGTAGATTTTCAAGACAGAAATAGTGTCGTTGATTTTCTCCTGAAAAAATTTTCCGATTGGGACGAACGCTACAAAGAACTGATTCGTTTGACATCATCTTTTGTAGGGTTAGCGACACGAATATTTCCCTTAGATAAGTCTTGGAAAAGTAAGCGTCCATTACCCATAACGATGATTGGAGATGCTGCTCATTTGATGCCTCCTTTTGCAGGACAAGGCGTAAACAGTGGGTTGATGGATGCCTTGATATTGTCGGATAATCTGACCAATGGGAAATTTAACAGCATTGAAGAGGCTATTGAAAATTATGAACAGCAAATGTTTGCTTATGGAAGAGAAGCACAGGCAGAATCAATAATAAACGAAACGGAAATGTTCAGCCTCGACTTTTCGTTCCAAAAACTAATGAATCTATAAAACAGAAAGGCGAGGAAATGAAAGAGAAAATAGTTAAAAAAAACGGAATAAGACTTTTTACCGAAAGTTTTGGATGTGAAAAAGATCCGGCAATACTCTTGATTGCGGGAGCAACGGTATCCATGTTGTATTGGGATGCTGAATTTTGCCAGAAACTATCTGAAAAGGGATTTTTTGTTATTCGCTACGACAATAGGGACGTAGGAAAATCTACTAATTACGAACCGGGTTCAACCCCCTATGATATTGTTGACTTAACCCATGATGCTATTTCAATTTTGGACGGCTATAAAATAGTCAAAGCCAATTTTGTGGGAATTTCACTGGGCGGACTGATTTCTCAAATAGCATCAATAAAATATGCCGACAGGGTAAGTTCAATAACACTAATCTCATCAGGTCCTTGGGGCGACTCAGACCCCACAATTCCTGAAATGGATACGCGTATTTTAGATTTTCACGGAAAAGCTGAAACCGTAGATTGGACAAATGAAGACAGTGTGGCAAATTATTTAATTCAAGGTGCTGAATTGATGAGCGGCAGGAAACAATTTGACAAACAAAGAAGTGAAAAACTGATTAGAGCCGAATTTAAAAGAGCTAATAACTATATAAGTATGTTCAATCATGCGGCACTGCAAGGTGGTGAAGAATACTGGAACAGATTGAGCGAAATCAATCAACCAACCTTAATTGTACACGGAACGGACGATAAAATATGGCATTTTAAGAATTCAGCAGTTTTACTTGAAAAGATAAACGGCTCAAAACTAATAACGCTTGATGGAACCGGACACGAACTACATTTCGAAGATTGGAATAAAATTATTGATGGAATAACGCAACATACAACAAATAACAAAAGAATGAACAAATAGGGTATTATGTATTTCCAAATCAACGGTTTAGAGATTGAAGCTAATATCAATGTGTTATGACGCTCAAGCTGGTGGAGCCGCTGCGCGAGCTGTTTAAAGATGAGGTGCGCAAGATCGGTATGGAGTTAGGTCTGCCCTACGACATGGTTTACCGTCATCCCTTCCCTGGCCCTGGCTTGGGTGTGCGTATTCTTGGCGAAGTAAAAAAAGAATATGCCGACAGGTTGCGCTTGGCTGATGCCATCTTTATCGAAGAGCTGTATGCCGCTGACCTGTATCACAAAACCAGCCAAGCCTTCGCTGTATTCTTGCCAGTGAAGTCGGTTGGCGTAGTGGGCGATGCCCGCCGCTATGAGTATGTGGTGGCATTGCGCGCAGTAGAAACTATCGATTTTATGACAGCGCGCTGGGCACACTTGCCGTATGAGTTTTTAGAAACGGTTTCTAGCCGCATCATTAATGAGATTCCCGGTATTTCGCGGGTAACCTACGATGTTTCCTCAAAGCCGCCGGCAACTATTGAGTGGGAGTGACGGGCACTGGCTGGCAATGTCTAGCAACGGCAGGCATTTCGGCTGAGGGTAAAAGAACTTTCCGCTAAGCGATAGACTGTATGTAAACACAGTATTGCAAGGACGCGGAACATGCCTCATGTGGCGGCCAGGACGGCCAGCCGGGATCGGGATACTGGTCGTTACCAGAGCCACCGACCCGAGCAAACCCTTCTCTATCAGATCGTTGACGAGTATTACCCGGCATTCGCTGCGCTTATGGCAGAGCAGGGAAAGGAATTGCCGGGCTATGTGCAACGGGAATTTGAAGAATTTCTCCAATGCGGGCGGCTGGAGCATGGCTTTCTACGGGTTCGCTGCGAGTCTTGCCACGCCGAGCACCTGGTCGCTTTCAGCTGTAAGCGTCGCGGTTTCTGCCCGAGCTGTGGGGCGCGGCGGATGGCCGAAAGTGCCGCCTTGCTGGTTGATGAAGTACTGCCTGAACGGCACTGTTGCAAATAGTCGGTGGTGATAAACTTATCATCCCCTTTTGCTGATGGAGCTGCACATGAACCCATTCAAAGGCCGGCATTTTCAGCGTGACATCATTCTGTGGGCCGTACGCTGGTACTGCAAATACGGCATCAGTTACCGTGAGCTGCAGGAGATGCTGGCTGAACGCGGAGTGAATGTCGATCACTCCACGATTTACCGCTGGGTTCAGCGTTATGCGCCTGAAATGGAAAAACGGCTGCGCTGGTACTGGCGTAACCCTTCCGATCTTTGCCCGTGGCACATGGATGAAACCTACGTGAAGGTCAATGGCCGCTGGGCGTATCTGTACCGGGCCGTCGACAGCCGGGGCCGCACTGTCGATTTTTATCTCTCCTCCCGTCGTAACAGCAAAGCTGCATACCGGTTTCTGGGTAAAATCCTCAACAACGTGAAGAAGTGGCAGATCCCGCGATTCATCAACACGGATAAAGCGCCCGCCTATGGTCGCGCGCTTGCTCTGCTCAAACGCGAAGGCCGGTGCCCGTCTGACGTTGAACACCGACAGATTAAGTACCGGAACAACGTGATTGAATGCGATCATGGCAAACTGAAACGGATAATCGGCGCCACGCTGGGATTTAAATCCATGAAGACGGCTTACGCCACCATCAAAGGTATTGAGGTGATGCGTGCACTACGCAAAGGCCAGGCCTCAGCATTTTATTATGGTGATCCCCTGGGCGAAATGCGCCTGGTAAGCAGAGTTTTTGAAATGTAAGGCCTTTGAATAAGACAAAAGGCTGCCTCATCGCTAACTTTGCAACAGTGCCATTTTAAGCGTTATGCTAAGCCCAGGAAGCCGCAGGATCTTTTGAACCACAACTGCATTAACGTCCGCTATTCTGATACGAGTGGATTGTACGCCTGGGAATTCGAGAAAGATGCTCAGAAATTCAGTCTGAAAGTCAAAGGGCAATATATTGCGAACAGCACGATTCATCAGCTCGATGCAGCATTAGACGGGCTGGGGATTGCCTATATTCCCGAGTATGTTGCAGATGGATATATCAAAAGCGGCAAGCTGATTGCTGTTCTGACCGAGTGGTGTCCATATTTTGACGGCTACCATATTTATTATCCTCACCGCCGACAGGATTCTCCTGCGTTTATGGCTTTTCTGCAAGTTTTGCGTGACAGGTACAATAATGGAATAAGATAAATTTATGAGTAAAGGATTATGTCCACGATAAGCACCTGGGTCGATTCCTGGGAGGCGGCCATGAGGGTAGGGAAGCGCCGTCCCGTCAAGTCAGCGTAATGCTCTGCCAGTGTTACAACCAATTAACCAATTCTGATTAGAAAAACTCATCGAGCATCAAATGAAACTGCAATTTATTCATATCAGGATTATCAATACCATATTTTTGAAAAAGCCGTTTCTGTAATGAAGGAGAAAACTCACCGAGGCAGTTCCATAGGATGGCAAGATCCTGGTATCGGTCTGCGATTCCGACTCGTCCAACATCAATACAACCTATTAATTTCCCCTCGTCAAAAATAAGGTTATCAAGTGAGAAATCACCATGAGTGACGACTGAATCCGGTGAGAATGGCAAAAGCTTATGCATTTCTTTCCAGACTTGTTCAACAGGCCAGCCATTACGCTCGTCATCAAAATCACTCGCATCAACCAAACCGTTATTCATTCGTGATTGCGCCTGAGCGAGACGAAATGCGCGATCGCTGTTAAAAGGACAATTACAAACAGGAATCGAATGCAACCGGCGCAGGAACGCTGCCAGCGCATCAACAATATTTTCACCTGAATCAGGATATTCTTCTAATACCTGGAATGCTGTTTTCCCGGGGATCGCAGTGGTGAGTAACCATGCATCATCAGGAGTACGGATAAAATGCTTGATGGTCGGAAGAGGCATAAATGCCGTCAGCCAGTTTAGTCTGACCATCTCATCTGTAACATCATTGGCAACGCTACCTTTGCCATGTTTCAGAAACAACTCTGGCGCATCGGGCTTCCCATACAATCGATAGATTGTCGCACCTGATTGCCCGACATTATCGCGAGCCCATCTATACCCATATAAATCAGCATCCAGGTTGGAATTTAATCGCGGCCTCGAGCAAGACGTTTCCCGTTGAATATGGCTCATAACACCCCTTGTATTACTGTTTATGTAAGCAGACAGTTTTATTGTTCATGATGATATATTTTTATCGGCACTGTTGCAAATAGTCGGTGGTGATAAACTTATCATCCCCTTTTGCTGATGGAGCTGCACATGAACCCATTCAAAGGCCGGCATTTTCAGCGTGACATCATTCTGTGGGCCGTACGCTGGTACTGCAAATACGGCATCAGTTACCGTGAGCTGCAGGAGATGCTGGCTGAACGCGGAGTGAATGTCGATCACTCCACGATTTACCGCTGGGTTCAGCGTTATGCGCCTGAAATGGAAAAACGGCTGCGCTGGTACTGGCGTAACCCTTCCGATCTTTGCCCGTGGCACATGGATGAAACCTACGTGAAGGTCAATGGCCGCTGGGCGTATCTGTACCGGGCCGTCGACAGCCGGGGCCGCACTGTCGATTTTTATCTCTCCTCCCGTCGTAACAGCAAAGCTGCATACCGGTTTCTGGGTAAAATCCTCAACAACGTGAAGAAGTGGCAGATCCCGCGATTCATCAACACGGATAAAGCGCCCGCCTATGGTCGCGCGCTTGCTCTGCTCAAACGCGAAGGCCGGTGCCCGTCTGACGTTGAACACCGACAGATTAAGTACCGGAACAACGTGATTGAATGCGATCATGGCAAACTGAAACGGATAATCGGCGCCACGCTGGGATTTAAATCCATGAAGACGGCTTACGCCACCATCAAAGGTATTGAGGTGATGCGTGCACTACGCAAAGGCCAGGCCTCAGCATTTTATTATGGTGATCCCCTGGGCGAAATGCGCCTGGTAAGCAGAGTTTTTGAAATGTAAGGCCTTTGAATAAGACAAAAGGCTGCCTCATCGCTAACTTTGCAACAGTGCCAGTTTTATTACGAACGTGTTTTGGGTGGACAACGGAAAACATATTTCATCGAAAGACCAAAAAAAGAAAAAACACTTCCTGTTGTGATGAGTGAAGAAGAAACCATTCGGGTACTACGCGCTATTGAAAACGTGAAACACAAGGCTATTCTGATGACTATTTATTCGGCAGGTTTGCGCATTTCTGAATGTATAAACCTGAAAATAAAAGACATTGACTCCAAGCGCATGCAAATTCGTATAGAACAGTCAAAAGGAAAAAGAGATCGTTATACCATTTTATCTGAGAAAACATTAATTATTTTAAGAACATACTTTATGGAATATAAACCAAAAGATTATTTATTTGAAGGTCAAAAAGGTGGCGCATACTCAAGCCGAAGTATTCAAAACATTTTTAAAGCAGCTGTTTTAAAAGCAAAGATTCAAAAGGAAGTTACTGTACATACCTTACGACATAGCTTTGCAACGCATTTGCTTGAGAATGGTACGAGTTTACGTTATATTCAATCGTTGTTAGGTCATTCAAGCAGTAAAACAACTGAGGTTTATACACATATTACCACCAAGGGAATGGAACAATTAAAAAGTCCGATGGATTTGTTAGATATATAGAAAGGATTTGTATATTTGAGCAAAACTTAACAAAAAGCACTATGAATATAAATCCTTTTGAGAGAGTAGAAACGAACGGTAAACGGTTGAAAACGGATTTGTCACTGATAATGAAAGGTTTAGCAAAATAAGATATAGTGGATATATACGCCATTTGGCGTATAGCCACTTGTTATGTGCCATTTTTGAATGACAATGCGAATAGATACAGACAAACAAATGAATTTACTTAGTGATAAGAACGTTGCAATAATTGGTGGTGGACCCGTTGGACTGACTATGGCAAAATTATTACAGCAAAACGGCATAGACGTTTCAGTTTACGAAAGAGACAACGACCGAGAGGCAAGAATTTTTGGTGGAACCCTTGACCTACACAAAGGTTCAGGTCAGGAAGCAATGAAAAAAGCGGGATTGTTACAAACTTATTATGACTTAGCCTTACCAATGGGTGTAAATATTGCTGATGAAAAAGGCAATATTTTATCCACAAAAAATGTAAAGCCCGAAAATCGATTTGACAATCCTGAAATAAACAGAAATGACTTAAGGGCTATCTTGTTGAATAGTTTAGAAAACGACACGGTTATTTGGGATAGAAAACTTGTTATGCTTGAACCTGGTAAGAAGAAGTGGACACTAACTTTTGAGAATAAACCGAGTGAAACAGCAGATTTGGTTATTCTTGCCAATGGTGGAATGTCGAAAATAAGGAGCTTTGTTACCGACACGCAAGTTGAAGAAACCGGTACTTTCAACATCCAAGCTGATATTCTTCAACCGGAAATAAACTGTCCCGGATTTTTTCAGCTATGCAACGGCAACCGATTAATGGCGGGACATCAGGGCATTTTATTGTTTGCCAATCCCAATAATAATGGTGCATTGTATTTAGGAATTAGTTTTAAAACGCCCGATGAATGGAAAAATAAAATTCCCTTAGATTTTCAGGACAGAAACAGCGTTGCCGATTTTTTATTGAAAAGATTTTCCAAATGGAGTGAAGTTTACAAACAATTAATACGTTCGGTATCAACATTTCAATGCTTGCCCACAAGGAAATTTCCTTTGAACAATGATTGGAAAAGTAACCGTCCATTACCCATAACAATGATTGGCGATGCTGCTCATTTGATGTCGCCTTTTGCAGGACAGGGTGTAAATACGGGATTATTGGATGCTTTGATATTGTCTGAAAACCTTACAAACGGAGAATTTACAAGTATTGAAAATGCCATCGAAAACTACGAACAACAAATGTTTGTTTATGCAAAAGATACGCAGGACGAATCGACAGAAAACGAAACCGAAATGTTTAGTCCCAATTTTTCGTTTCAAAAATTATTGAATCTATAAACAGTAAGAAAAAACGGCTACTAACAAGCAGTTTTGCAATAGTGGGGCAGAAGTGCAAAATTGAACTTGTGTGCTTCTATCAACTTTTGTACATTAGCTGCCAGTTTAAGATGGGTGCATTTGAGTATGCCCAAAGGAGCCCGCAAGTATGCGCAGGACGAAGCCAGTAGCCGCGCCGATGGTGGCGCGGGTCTATCTGCGCGTCAGCACCGACGCGCAGGACTTGGAACGCCAAGAGGCGATCACTACGGCCGCGAAGGCCGCCGGCTACTACGTCGCCGGCATCTACCGTGAGAAGGCATCCGGCGCACGCGCCGACCGGCCTGAGCTGCTGCGCATGATCGGCGACCTACAGCCCGGCGAGGTGGTCATTGCCGAGAAGATCGACCGCATCAGCCGCCTACCTTTGCCCGAGGCCGAGCGCCTGGTGGCCTCGATACAGGCCAAAGGCGCACGCCTGGCCGTCCCTGGCGTGGTCGATCTATCCGACCTGGCGGCCGAGGCCCAGGGCGTCGCCAAGATCGTGCTGGAAGCCGTGCAGATCATGCTTTTTCGCCTGGCCTTGCAGATGGCCCGCGACGACTACGAGGACAGGCGCGAACGCCAGCGCCAAGGCATTGAGTTGGCCCGCCAGGCCGGGCGGTACAAGGGCCGCCGTGCTGATCCGAAGCGCCGCGCCCAAGTTGTCGCGCTGCGCAAGTCCGGCTACAGCATCAACAAGACCGCCGAGCTGGCCTGGTACAGTGCGGCCCAGGTGAAACGGATATGGGCCGAGGTCAGCCAGGCCGAAGCGAAGCAGCACGGCGCGTTCGTGGAGGACGCATTGACGGAAGCCGATGCCCTGGCCGCTGTCGGCCAGGATGAGCGCCAGGAGGAAAGGGCATGAAGAAGCCGAACCAAGACGACGAGCCGTTTTTCATCACCGAGGAGATTGCGGCCGAAATGATCGCCGGCGGCTATGAGTTCGAGCTGCCGCCCATTCCTTGCACCATCCGCCTACGCGACGTGCTGGAGCGCATGACCGATGCTGAGCTAGCATTGCAGCCGGGCGAGATCGCCGACCAGGAGCGTGAACGCTGCCGGCGCAAGCCGTGTTCAACCTCATGATCTGGTCATGGTATTTTTCATGGCACTGAGCCTGATAGTTCTTGCAAATTGTTGTCACTAAAGGGTTTTGTGTGCTTGTTTACAATCGAGTGGGAGTGACGGGCACTGGCTGGCAATGTCTAGCAACGGCAGGCATTTCGGCTGAGGGTAAAAGAACTTTCCGCTAAGCGATAGACTGTATGTAAACACAGTATTGCAAGGACGCGGAACATGCCTCATGTGGCGGCCAGGACGGCCAGCCGGGATCGGGATACTGGTCGTTACCAGAGCCACCGACCCGAGCAAACCCTTCTCTATCAGATCGTTGACGAGTATTACCCGGCATTCGCTGCGCTTATGGCAGAGCAGGGAAAGGAATTGCCGGGCTATGTGCAACGGGAATTTGAAGAATTTCTCCAATGCGGGCGGCTGGAGCATGGCTTTCTACGGGTTCGCTGCGAGTCTTGCCACGCCGAGCACCTGGTCGCTTTCAGCTGTAAGCGTCGCGGTTTCTGCCCGAGCTGTGGGGCGCGGCGGATGGCCGAAAGTGCCGCCTTGCTGGTTGATGAAGTACTGCCTGAACAACCCATGCGTCAGTGGGTGTTGAGCTTCCCGTTTCAGCTGCGTTTCCTGTTTGCCAGCCGGCCCGAGATCATGGGGTGGGTGCTGGGCATCGTTTACCGCGTCATTGCCACGCACCTGGTCAAGAAAGCGGGCCATACCCACCAAGTGGCCAAGACGGGCGCGGTCACCCTGATCCAGCGTTTTGGATCGGCGCTCAATCTGAATGTTCACTTCCACATGCTGTTTCTCGACGGTGTGTATGTCGAGCAATCCCACGGCTCAGCGCGTTTCCGCTGGGTCAAGGCGCCGACCAGCCCAGAGCTCACCCAGCTGACGCACACCATCGCCCACCGGGTGGGTCGCTATCTGGAACGGCAAGGCCTGCTGGAACGGGATGTCGAAAACAGCTATCTGGCCTCGGATGCGGTGGATGACGACCCGATGACACCCCTGCTGGGGCACTCGATCACTTACCGTATCGCTGTCGGTTCACAGGCGGGGCGAAAGGTGTTCACTTTGCAAACTCTGCCGACCAGTGGTGATCCGTTCGGTGACGGGATTGGCAAGGTAGCCGGGTCCAGCCTGCACGCCGGCGTGGCGGCCAGGGCCGATGAACGCAAGAAGCTCGAACGGCTGTGCCGGTACATCAGCCGCCCGGCGGTATCCGAGAAGCGGCTGTCGTTAACACGAGGCGGCAACGTGCGCTACCAGCTCAAGACGCCGTACCGGGACGGCACCACGCACGTCATTTTCGAACCATTGGATTTCATTGCAAGGCTGGCCGCCCTGGTACCGAAGCCCAGAGTCAACCTAACCCGCTTCCACGGGGTGTTCGCACCCAACAGTCGGCACCGGGCGTTGGTCACGCCGGCAAAACGGGGCAGGGGCAACAAGGTCAGGGTGGCTGATGAACCGGCAACACCAGCACAACGGCGAGCGTCGATGACATGGGCGCAACGGCTCAAGCGTGTTTTCAATATCGACATCGAGACCTGCAGCGGCTGCGGCGGCGCCATGAAAGTCATCGCCTGCATTGAAGACCCTATAGTGATCAAGCAGATCCTTGATCACCTGAAGCACAAAGCCGAAACCAGCGGGACCAGGGCGTTACCCGAAAGCCGGGCGCCACCGGCTGAGCTGCTCCTGGGTCTGTTTGACTGACGAGCCTGAAGGCCAACGATACCAATCAAAATGCTGCGTTCACAGCGCCGCGGCAGGGATCCGCCGTGCTGGTTGTCGGAAAAGGAGCCGCTAGTGGGAAAGAGGAGGGTAAATTTTCAGCGTTGCTGGCTCCCCGTCAGCCGGATTGGGTTGCATCGCAGGGGTGTCGAAAGAGTCAACTGCGGTCCAAAGCTGTTGGACTTGGGTGAAAAGGGCGTTTATTCTTCCTATACGTGAACCGCATCCTACGGAATGAGTAACCCTTGCCCTATTGTGAGTAGAACGTCGTATAATTCAAACGAAAGCAGTTAATAGGTATGAAATATCACAGCACAAAAGAGCGACAGGACATGTTTAGATGATGTTATTATAAAATAATAACATCATGGATGAATAAAAAATAATTTTCTATCTTTACAACTATGTTATACTTCTATGATAAGGCTATGATGGCAAAGCCTTGGTTTTCCTAATCAAATAGTCGCCGAGATGGCTTCAATGCGACAGTAGGTCTACTGTCTCACAATTAATTCATGTATCAGATTTTTGTTCCCTGATGGGAAGTGTTATCCATACGAAAAGAATATGGGTAAAGTGTTACACCTGTATATGACATTCAGAATGTCCTGTCGGGGGAACTGGTACCAATTTAATAAAAGAAAACAGTATAGAAATGACAATCGAAGATATGCAAACATTAGCCCTAGAGCATGGGCTGAGAATTTCGGAAGAGATGAGCGTCAATGAGATGGGCATCGACTTTAGAGTTGCCTTTGTAAAGGAAGTAAACGGTGAGAACTGGGTACTCCGTATACCTCGAAGAAGCGATATGCTTGAACAAATCGAAAATGAAAGTAGAATATTGGATTTAGCCAAAAGAAACCTGTCGATCAATGTCCCTGATTGGAAAATTGTATCGGAGCGCCTAATAGCCTACCCTTTACTGGAGGATGCGCCTGCTCTGACATTCGATGCGATAACACATGAGGTTTCTTGGAACATAGATCGCGATAGCATAGCTTATGTGGAGTCTCTGGCAAAATCATTGGCCGAATTACATCGTATTACAGCTGACGATGTGAGAAAGAGCAACTTGAAAATAATGACTCCAAGTGAATTGAGGACCGAAATAGCTGACCGTATCCACTTGGTGAAATCTGAGATAGGTATCAGCGAGCCGTTGGAAAACAGATACCGTAGATGGTTGGACAATGACCCTTTGTGGCCTGAATTCACTTGTTTCATCCATGGCGATCTCTATGCAGGGCATGTCTTAACCTCGAAGGAAGGTAAGACCTCTGGTATCATAGATTGGTCTACTGCGCATATGGGTGATCCTGCACTGGACTTTTCTGGTCACGTATCGGTTTTTGGAGAGGATAGCCTGAAGAGTTTGATAACGGAGTATGCTAAACAAGGCGGAACGATATGGGATAGGCTCTACGAACAATCTATAGAGAGGGCTGCTGCAGCTCCATTAGCATATGGCGCTTTTGCGGTAGAGTGCAACGACGATAATCATATCAATGCCGCCAGAGCAGCCTTAGGTATTGTTCAATAAAATGATGTGAGGATACTTTTTTAAATGCTAAAATAGGAGTTCGATTGGTGCCACTTAAGAGTATCATTGATTTCTATTTTAGCCAGTATCCTCCACTTTTAGGAGCTCCTCGAAACTCGATTTTATGATCATCTCTTAAGATTTTGAGCCACCGCTCTACTATCTTGACAGGAACTAATAGCTCGTTTACTAAAAATGGTGCACGCTTTCCTGGATTAGTTCTTATCTGATTAAATAGTAGATTTACTCCCTCACTTACTCCCTCATTAGATTCGAAAAGTAGCTTTGATGAGACAATAACTCGAAAACCGTGCTGGAAATTTTCAAAGACAGGGGGACGCAGACCATAGGATGCGAAGCCTTCTTGGATTCGTTTGATGCCTGACCCATATTTTTCAATAAAATGCGCTTCTTTGAACGTGGCAGATATCCTTTTATTGCGCACCCATGGCGAGTAATCTTCACGAAGAAGCTGATCAATCGTTAAGTTATCAGCTAAACCACCTGGATTGAAAAACTCTATGGAATTGTAATACACCCTGATTATGGAATCGGCAAATTAATTTGGACTTGGGTGAAAAGGGCGTTTATTCTTCCTATTACGTTGTCGGCAGCGGGCCAAAAAGGAATACGTCCATGCCCATCGAGGTGAAACCGGCTGTGAGCGCGGGTTCAAGCATATAGCCCGACAGGCGCGTATCCTTGCCGATCACGACACGATGGCGGTGGTCACCGCGACGAAAGACACGGCCAGCCGCCATGCCGACGCGCAAGGCGGTTTCCGCCGTCATCGCGCCTTCGTTGGCTTTGCCACGAATACCGTCTGTGCCGAAATATTTGCGCACCATAAGGTCAATTATCCTGTCGTCGGGTCGCCCTCAAAGGGGACATGCCTGCTGAACCGCGAATATAGAGAAATATCCCGAATGTGCAGTTAACGAATTCTTGCGGTTTCTTTCAGCGCCGCCAATACCGCCAGCCCGTCGCGCAAGGGGCGCGGCTCGTGTGTGCGGATGAAGTCAGCTCCACCTGCGGCGGCGGCAAGCTCTGCAGCGAGTGTCGCGGCCCCGACATCCCCCGGACCACGGCCTGTGAGCGCGCGCAGAAAGGATTTGCGCGAAACAGACAGAAGCACCGGCAAATCGAAGCGCAGCCGCAATTCATCGAACCGCGCCAGCACCGAGAGCGAGGTTTCGGGAGCAGCCCCCAGAAAAAACCCCATGCCGGGATCAAGGACAAGGCGGTTGCGTTTGATACCGGCACCCGTCAGCGCCGCGATGCGCGCGTCAAAGAACGCCGCAATGTGATCCATGATGTCGCCAGCGGGTGCCTCGCGCCGATCTGCCTGCCCGTCTTGCACCGAATGCATAACGACGAGTTTGGCAGATGATTTCGCCAATTGCGGATAGAACGCAGCGTCTGGAAAACCGCGAATATCATTGAGATAGGCCACACCACGCGACAAGGCATAGGCTTGCGTCGCGGGTTGATAACTGTCGAGCGAGACGGGAATGCCATCTGCCTTGAGCGCGTCCAGCACCGGCGCGATACGCGCGATTTCTGTGTCGGACGAAACAGGCGCGGCGTCGGGATTGCTGGATGCCGGACCGAGGTCGATCACATCTGCCCCCTCGGCCATCAGCTTACGCGCCTGCGCAATGGCTGCGTCTGGCGCCAGATACCGGCCTCCATCGGAGAAACTGTCCGAGGTTATGTTGACGATGCCGAAAATGATGAGCGATTTATTCATGGGGGCTTCTATAATAATCTCTGTACACGACAAAAATAGATAACTCATTGAAATAATGTCACAATAATTGTTTTCTAACGACGAATACTATGACACATCTCAATGAGTTATATCTTATCTTAAACAAATCTCTAAAATGGAACAAGTCACATTTAAAGTGCTTTGCGCTCATCATGCTTGTGATTATTTTAAAGCAAACATGTAATCTTTCTTCTGCATCTAAAGCCTTGCCCATCAAGTGTTTACCACAATCATTTTATCGACGTATGCAGCGCTTCTTTGCAGGTCAGTATTTTGATTATCGTCAAATTTCTCAGTTGATTTTCAATATGTTTTCATTCGACCAAGTGCAACTGACTTTAGATAGAACCAATTGGAAATGGGGAAAACGAAATATTAATATCCTGATGCTCGCAATCGTTTATCGTGGAATAGCGATACCTATCCTTTGGACATTGCTTAATAAACGTGGAAATTCAGATACGAAAGAGCGTATTGCTTTGATTCAACGCTTTATAGCCATTTTTGGTAAAGACCGTATTGTGAATGTGTTCGCAGACAGAGAGTTTATCGGTGAGCAGTGGTTTACATGGTTAATTGAACAAGACATCAACTTCTGCATTCGTGTTAAAAAAACTTCATTGTCACCAATCATTTAGGAAAGAATCATAAAATTAGTGATTTATTTCGCCATCTTAAAGTTGGTCAAATTGAATGTCGTAAACGACGGATTTTGGTTGGTCGGGTGAAACTATATATAAGTGCACTACAGTTAGAAAATGGAGAGCTTTTACTCGTCGTTTCTCCTCAGTTTAATGCCAATGCTATTCAGGATTATGCATTACGCTGGGAAATTGAAACCTTATTCAGTTGTCTCAAAGGACGCGGGTTTAATCTTGAAAATACGCGCTTGACAGACCCTAGACGAGTGAAAAAATTGATTGCGGTGTTAGCTATAAGCTTCTGTTGGTGTTACTTAACGGGTGAATGGCAACATAATCAAAAAAAAGCGATAAAAATAAAGAAGCATGGACGACTCTCAATGAGTTTATTTCGCTATGGTTTAGACTATGTTCAAATGGCGATTCAGCGTTTAATTGGTTTTGGGAAAAAAGAAGAGTTTAAGGAAATTTTGGCAATTTTAAGAAAGCAGAATCCTGATAGGATAAGGGTTCTGTGAAATTTGTCGTGTACAGAGTATAATAATAATAATCGAGCATGAGTCTCATACGGATGCTCGGGTCGAAAGGGAATCCCCAGGCGAGTAACCTGTTTGCGGTGATCCATTAGCTGCAGGAGCAGAAGAGCATACATCTGGAAGCAAAGCCAGGAAAGCGGCCTATGGAGCTGTGCGGCAGCGCTCAGTAGGCAATTTTTCAAAATATTGTTAAGCCTTTTCTGAGCATGGTATTTTTCATGGTATTACCAATTAGCAGGAAAATAAGCCATTGAATATAAAAGATAAAAATGTCTTGTTTACAATAAAGTGGGAGTAGTAATTTCGTTACTTTGTTTAGAATTTCTTCAGAAATATTTCTTAATAAATCGTGTTTTTCAACAAGCGTAAAATTACTTTCTAAAATCTCTTGTTGTTTAGCTCGAGTTTGGGTATAAGCCCCATAATAAAATTGACGAGGATCTTTAAGCACGTACCAATCTTTCATTTGGATTACAGTACGGCCCTTATCGTAAAGATCAAATTCAGGCTGCCATAAAGGTTTGTAATGAAAATTAATTTCTTCCTGAATATCGTAGGTCGCTTCTTGATAACGTGAAGCTGGTTTATCACCAAATCTTTTTTCAATATAAGCATAAGTATTTCTTAAAGGCTTAACTGAAGATGTTTTAATATCAATTTGCATATAAATCTTCCTGATTTTTTAATAAAGACTAGAGTTTTTATTCTCTAATACCGGCCTGTCCAAATCGCCACTTCATGCGGTCATATTCAATCTTTGCAAAATCATCCGTACTTAGGTGCTGTACTTGATGGTGTGCGCAGAATTCTTCAAAAGCCTTGACTGGCATAATCATTTCTACAGCTAACTCTGGATCACCTATCGAAAATTCAAATTCGATATATTTGTCACGCTGAGTCCCTGTAACATGAATAAAGCAAGGAGGCTGTTCTACATTGAGTTGCTGCATACCAAAATCCTCATATTCTCCATAAGATTATTGCAACTTGCATGCCAATTTTATTTATTATTATTTTTCAAATATTTATGATTTTCTCTTTTTTATTTCATACAATGTTCTTTATCAAATTCTTAAGTCACAATGTATGACTTAAGAAAATTCTCAAGTGTTTTATATTTTCTCAGTTGTATAAGCACTTATAGATGATCAAAAAAAAAAGAAGCCAAAGCTTCTTTTTTTGATTTTCCAACTCGCATTGATAGCCCCTATAATTCAATCAACTGAACCGTACCGGGTTTGTCGGAGAGTTTTTTATTTAAGTTAGGCCACCTGACCTAACGGGTTAATCTTATCATAGTACATTGCTTCAAAATCAAAAGGTGATACATAACCTAGTGCACTATGTACACGCTCTTTATTGAACCAATCTACCCAATTTAGTGTCGCAAGTTGTACATCCGCTAAACCTTGCCAATCTGCTTTTAGATATTCAATCACCTCTGTTTTGTATAAGCCATTCACCGTTTCAGCCAAAGCATTATCGTATGAATCACCAGTCGTACCGACTGATGCTCGTAAATTTGCTGCTTCTAAACGATTGGTATAGCGAATGGAAAGATATTGCACACCTCTGTCGGAATGATGAATCACATTCTTTGGCATGCCTCGATCATGCAATGCTTGCTCCAATGCATCGAGCACCATATCTGTATTCATCCGTGTCGATACTTTCCATCCAACAATTGCTCGTGAGAACACATCAATAATAAATGCAGTATAAACCCAGCCTGAATTTGTTTGAATATACGTAAAGTCACTCACCCACAGTTGGTCAGGATGATCAGCAGTAAAATTACGTTTTACCAAGTCATCCGCTCGTTTTTGATCATCTCGGCTACGGGTGGTTTGTTTGTTCTTACCACGCCAAACACCTTTTATACCTAGCTTTTGCATTAATCGAGCAACAGTACAGCGCGCAATAATATAGCCTTCACGTTTCAGTTTTTGCCAGACTTTACGTACACCATACCGACCTGAACTTTCCTTCCAAATTCGTTTAATCTCCTCAGCATGATGCAAGTCATGTAAATCTCGCTTTGCTCGATGTTCTGGATTTTCACAGAGATCTAGAGTCCGGTAATAGGTTGAAGGTGCGATCGGTAAAATTCTACAAATCGCCTCGACTCCGTACAGCTCTTTATTATTATGGATAAAATCCACCATTATTTGTGTGGGCGGTCGAGCTCCGCCTGGGCGAAAAAAGCGGCTGCTTTACGTAGAATTTCATTGGCGCGTTGCAGTTCTTTATTTTCGCGTTCGAGTTGTTTGATACGTTCTTGGTCTGAAAGCTGCTGTACTTTAACTGGATTTTGTTTATCTAAATATTTTTGATACCAAACACGTAGTGTTTCAGGAGTACAACCCTTGCGCAGTATACTGCTCAGGGAGCAATAGCGGTGATCGCAGCCCAATTCGATGGATAATCTTTCTCGGATTCAATCAATAATTGAACCGCTCTTTCTCTGATTTCAGGGGTATATTTTACTTTTTTCATCGGGACATTCTCTCAGAAAGCTTGGTCTCCGACAAACCCGGTACGGTTCAAAAATCTTCCATTGATTTATTTATATCTGTTAAACCAGTCGCATTATGAAATGTAATATAAGTAGAAATTTCAGTATAAATGGTCATGATCTTTTCTAAATTTGAATATCTAAGCGTCTTCATTAATCAACCTTATTGATTATTAGTTTCTTCTTTTAAAGCTCTTTGTACTGTTGCTATCCCTACTTTAAACTTTTCTGCAACACCTCTAAATGTTGAATTTTCTTCAGCCATTGCTTTTCGTATTTCAACATAGTCAACCTTCCGCTTTCTTCCCTTATATAAGCCCTTCGCTTTGGCTTTTGCAATTCCTTCCTTTTGACGCTCACGGATCATGGAGCGTTCAAACTCTGCAAATGCAGCAAGCATCTGAAACATGAGTTTATTTATTGCCGATTGTGCTACATCATGACTGAAGGTCAAATTCTCTTTATGAAAAATAATGGTTATACCACGATCATTCAGACTATTCACAATTTCGTTCAGATCATTTGTATTACGTGCCAGACGATCAATACTATGAACATGCACCGTATCACCTTCACGCAGATAGTCGAGCATTGCATTTAACTGAGGACGTTCACGGCTACCACCGCTTGCCTTTTCAGTAAAGGTCTTATCCAGGCTGATTCCATCTAATTGACGTTCAGTATTTTGTTCAGTTGAACTGACTCGAATATATCCGACCTGATTAGGCATTCTGTACCGTTAGAGTTTAGATAATTAAATACATATTGTACCGAAATTAAATATTAAGTCTATAAATACGGTTTTTGAGTTGCTTTTTAAGACTTTATTTTGTTCCGTTAGGCTATAGGACAATATGACAGTAAAAATCAAACTATGTTCATAAGAAGATATAGCTAAATACTGAATTTATCAGCACACCTAAAACCCTATAAAAATGGATTTTACAGGCATTTTTATGTGCTGATCTTTTTAGAATTTAGCTATAGCTTGAGCTGTTCAGCAGCTTAAAGTTTTTTCCACAAATTTAATTATTTAAGATGAATCTAAGGTTATTTAAAAGACTTAAATGTCCGAAATTTTTATTTTGTACCTTATACACAGGGCTAGGATTAGCGAACTCATTGGAGATAAATTCTGGAGTTGTAATAGCCCTTGCCAAATTTTTCGAGCAAAAGTCTTTTTCCAAATAACGTAATGTAAATAAAAAGGACTCTATATTAGGTGTTACTGCAATCCATTTTCTATTTAAGTTATTTGCCGCATTCAAACAGACGCTATCAAAGCTGAAAGCATCCAATATTAAAGAGTCTTCATTGGTACTGGATTTAATAATAACCTCATAGGCTTTCTGCAGATTTTTAATTTGGTATGTTGAATTTTTTGCTGATGCTAAGTCCCAATAATCTGTATATCTAACACCGGTATCACTTTTAACATAATCCTTTAAACGTGGATTACCTGTTCTTGACCAATGAATAAGGCCCTGTTGATCAAGTTCATCCATTTTTTCTGGAGAAAAACGCCAGTGCTTACCTTCGGGTGGATTCATATCCCTCCATTGTCTACCAGTTTCACCATGTTTTCGTACACCAGGAACATGTAAAGGCATGAGTCTAAATTGCCCCAGTGCATCCACATGAGGAAACTTTTTAGCTAAATTATCATCTGTGATTGTCTGGACCAGATCATTCCAAATAAAGTTATCTGTTTTGGTATAAAAAAGAATTACCTCATGAGCGGTTTTAGTAAAACCTTTTGATGCTTTAAATGAAGAATTATGGGTTTTTAGTAAAATTTGATTCACACACCTAGCTTCACCAAAAACTTTATCTAATATTACTTGGAATTCACTCATTAGGTGAAGATTGGAAACATGTACATATAGACTACCGTTATCAGTAAGTAATTGTCTCAATAATTCAAAATATTGACGGTAATGTTTAAGTACAGAATCTTTGTTTTTAAAGAGCCCCACAAAAAGAAAAAAATCGATCTCTGGTTTTATAACAATCAGATCAAACTCTTTGGATTGCGAAACAAGTCTATGTAAAGAGTTTATTTCATTCCCAACAATGATATCAAAGTCATTGATTTCATATTTTATTTTTTCAAAATCTTTATCAGAAATACCCGTGTCGCTATTTTCAAAGAAATAGCCAAAAGAAGGGAATGCAACAAACTCATCCATTGAAGTGTCTCAAAAAAAAATAGCTATTGGTATGGATTATATGATTGACAACCTTCATAAAACAAGTTAATTTTTTTGGTAACCAGTTTGGTTACCAAAAAAATTGTTTAAAAAAAAGAGCTTTAAAAACTCTTTTTCCCATTTATTACGATCATAAGAATATGAGGCAATAAACTACGCCACTTGGTAGGTTAGCGTAGGGATTTTTTCATAGTAGATATCGAAAGTAAAGTTATCTATATCCTCATTGTTTCTAGTTCTTGTGATCCTTTACTTTACAAGGATAAATTTATGCCAAATGTGTATTTAACCCACAATAACTTAGACTTGATGTACCGAGAGGAAAAAATCCGGAAGAGTTTTCAGAAAGAGGTCATTAAATCTGTTTTACAGAAGCTGTATGATTTTATGAGTTACGATTCTGGAAATTCATCAAATAAGATGATCACTTACTTTGGATTGAATGGATATTCAAGTCACTCTTCACATCAAGAGAAATTAGAGCAGTGGCTTCAACAAGAAATTTCGGAAGTTTACCTGCATGATATAAGTCAGGAAGAAGTCGTTGAGATTTTATGGAAAAAAATTCTCGATATCATTAGCCATTAATTTTTATACAGGCTGTACTAGATTAATCTAGTACAGCCTGTATATTAAAACCAATTTACAACTAAATTAGTTTCAAATTGGTTTCTATTTAGTTTCATTCTTCCTTTAACTTCTTCAGTGCAAATCTAATAATCCCATTATGGAGCAACATTAAACTGGACGTATGATCGGTGGTTTCTCATTTACGTTCATAACTAAGCAACAACCTAAGGAAGTCACGCACAGCAAAGCTAAGAAGCTAACAGACAAGCAGATTCAATTCTTTGCAAACAAGCTAGCTCACCATGATCCATTTGCAAGCCAAAAAGCTGCAGTAGGGGAAAGCTATGCTGATCTAGAGAAAAGGCTCCTGATTGAACTACAAGATCCCGAGGTTGTCAGAAAGTATTCTAGTGTCCTCAAAGAGTTAGGTCTTGAGATGTGATGTACAACTAGGGCGTGTCATCAATTAAGCCAAATGATTGTTGAAGCCAGGTAGATCGCTGATAAGAAGTTTTGAGCCAATTTATCATAGCGTGTGGCAATAGCACGATACTGCTTGAGCTTGGCAAAAAAGTTCTCGATCAGATGTCTTGCCTTGTAGAGATTTCGATCATAATCACGCTGATCAATAGAATTACTTTTCGCTGGCATCACAACTTGACCCTTCGCCTCTAAAATTGGATCAATGACTCGATCCCTGGAGTTGTAGGCTTTATCCATAAGCCAGGTCTGGCTCAACGATAAGTCCAGCAACACATCTGAACCGTTTAAGTCATGGACCTGCCCATCAGTGAGATAAAATCCTGTTGGGTTGCCTAAAGCATCAGTACGGGCATGAATTTTGGTGCTTAAGCCCCCTTTACTGCGTCCAATCGCCTGATTTCCCCCCCCCCAGCGCTGTGTTGATGAGCACGTACAATGGTGGAGTCTAACATGGCATATTCATTATCACTGTCATGTGACAGTACTTCAAAGACTCTCTGCCACACACCTGTTTTAGCCCAACGACTAAAACGAGTATGCACGACTCTAAAATCACCAAAGCGTTCGGGTAAGTCTCGCCACGGGATACCTGAACGATACCGATACAATACCGCTTCAACAAATAGTCGGTTATCTTTGGCCGTTACTCCAACAGTACCCATTCGTCCAGGTAACAGATCTTTAATCTGTTCCCACTGCTCATCTTTTAATGCATAGCGTTTAGTCATAAAAGTATAATGGGGACAAGGCGGTTTTCCTCAAGCTAATTGATGACACGCCCTAGATTAGTTGTTTAAAACAACTAATCTAGTTTTTTAATAGTTGTAATTTGATTGCAAAAAATTAAGCAGCAGAGAGCTCTTCTGCTAATTGCTCAGCCTGTTCAAGCACAGTCTCAGTAGCCAATAAAGCCATATCAGGTGGATAGCCATACTTCTTGAGTAGACGCTTCACAATGACTCTCAGCTTCGCCCTGGCAGCTTCTTTGATGGTCCAATCCAAGGTTACGTTCTTACGAATAGACTCAGTCAGCACAACAGCGAGTTCGCGCAGGATCTCTTTTTGCATCAACTCTCTAGCACTGTCATTGTCTGCAACTGCTGAATAGAACGCATATTCATATTCAGTCAGGTTGAGTTCCTCTGCCATTTTGTCTGACTCTTGGATTGCCTTAGCCAACTTGATGAGCTCATCAATCACTTCGGCTGCAGTCAGTACCTTGTTCTGATAGCCCTTGATCGCAGAGCTCAGCATCTCCATGAGCTTTTTACCTTGCGTGACACTACGCTGCTCTCGCATCTTGATCTCATCGCCTAAACAACAATGACAAACACCGACTAAAAGGGGCGTTTTACGATGAAAAATTCGAACTTGGAGCTTATGCAGAGCGCCTTCGAGAGGCAGAATCAAATAAACCAACTGATCGTGAGCTTGCAGCTGCTCTCACAGACGCTGATCAACTTCGAGAAACTTATCGAGCAAAGCGAGCTGCCTATCATGAACAGTACCACCCTTTTAAACGGGATAGAGAGTACGACAAGATCCATAGAATCCAATCTAAGCTCGATTTTGACCGAGGTGGGGAATCTATCACCACAAGTGCTGCAAGAAGCAACAATGGACTATCTAGTAGCGTTAAAAGCAATCCACGAGCAGATATCGAATACAGATATATCGAAACTCCAACGGCTTTCAGTCTCAATCGAATCGCTGCAGACCGAAATCAACAAAGCAATTGGCAGCATTTCGATAGATCAGAAGAGCATCCAAGCCCAAGTCCAGGCCCAAGTGAAGCAGGCGATAGAAGAGAGCCAAAGCGAGCTAATAGAGACCGGAATTCAGTCGCTATTAAACTCTCAAAAAGCCAAATACATGACATGGGCGAGTACAGTTTTTGGGGGGCTGATGATTTTAATCAGTTTTTATACGATCTATCAGTTCAGTACAAACCTAAAAACCATCCAAGCACAAAAAGAAATGATTCAACAGAATTCACAAACAATTCAGAGCCAACTCAATTACCTAAACAGCATACGGAGATAAGTTATGCAGACCGAGATCGACCAATTTTTGACAGAGCAAAACGCCTTGTTGAGTCAACAAAACAGCTTGTTAGCAGAACAAAACGAAGCCTTGAGTCAACAGGTCAGTTCATTAAAGAATATTTTGACCACTTACAGCGAAGTAGAGCAGAGTTTAAAGGACAAAATCAACAACTTGAACTCAGAGAAAGAAGCTCAACAAGCCTTGATTTTGGCTATGAAAGTAGAACTTTCAAAGCTCGAGCAGGGCGAATTTTCGGAGCAATTACAGCAAGCATTTCAAGAAAACTTGAGAACCCAGTTACAAATGCAATTAACGACAGCATTAAATCAACTGGATTTAAACAGCATTGTCAGCGACCTGGTAAAGATCGAATTAAAATCCATTCAACAGACGCTAGACACACAGCAGACAGACCTGGAGACAGCACTCTCAACCATCTTGCAATTGCAGCTACCCACCGACTTTTACACAGACTTGGAGATGCAAAGCAAGCAGATCAATACGCTTGGGGAAACTGTAGAACGATTAATGACCTTAATCAACAACTTGAACAACTAGAACCCCTAGTCGCTAAAATTCGACCCAAGCCAAAGCCGGCTACAGATTTCCGTGACTTGAGAATTGACGCTTATTACCCTGGTTACGTTGCTGATCACAAACAACTTTCAGCCCAACAACAGCAAGCATACAACGATAATAATCTATTGCAATTGATTGGTTGTGTGCAGAAAAAAGCTCAAAACTTGGAGAAATACATCAGCCAAGCAAGCAGAATGATCAATACATGGGACTATGACAAAATCGAGGAGATCATCAAAAACGACCAACGCATGCTTAACTATCTGAAATGTGAAATTATTTTAGAGCCTCAAAATGACCATTTGAAACATCAAAGAGCGTCATATCAATCGTGTTTAGAGAGTTTTGAGAACATAAAGAGCCATATCCACGAGGTGAAAAAGCCTAATCCGACTCCTCAAAGCGATGTCTTAGAGCAAACTTATGAACCTGAAAAGCAGCCAAATCGTGATTATGATCTAGATTTTTAATTTCAGCATTGATGATATAAACCGTCCGCTTCGATAATAGCAAAAGCGCAGATTCTACAAGCGGACATTTCTATTTGGGGTTTACACAACAAAAAAGGGAGCTGTAAGCCACTGCTGTCCCATAGTTTGATTTAAATAAAAAAACCTGAGTCCGAACAGTTAAAATATGAGTGCAAACAAACACTTTAACGACCAGGATTCAGGTTTTGTCACATCAGAATACCGTATTTCATCAGTTAATTAAACCAGTCTTACGACAAGATTTTGAACGGCTTGCTAAACAACATCATGTTGGGCAGAAATTCAGATCTGCTTCTCGATGGGATCAGTTTATTGCCCTGTTAATGTCCCAACTTTCCTGCCGACAAAGCCTACGGGATATTCAATCCAATCTTGAGTCCCAGCAGGAAAAGCTTAATCATCTCGGAGCAAAGTCTATTCCCCGAAGCACGCTGGCACGAATCAACGAGGAGCAACCTGCTGCCTTGTATAAACAGATGTTTCATCAATTACTGCAATACTGTGAAAAATCAAAAGTAGCCCATAAATTTCGCTTCAAGAATCCTCTGTATTCCCTGGATGCCAGTCACATTGATCTGTCGCTTTCCTTGTGCGCATGGGCCAAAGTTCATGATTCAAAAGCCAGCATGAAACTCAGCATAGGATTGAATCACAGCAATCATATTCCTGAGTTTGTTGCAGTTGAAAATGGTAAAGAAAATGACATGGTACAAGGCCGAAAATTCCAGTTTCCCTCTGGCAGTATTGTGGTCTTTGACAAAGGCTATGTAGATTATCAATGGTATGCGAATCTGACCGCTCAAAATATTGGCTTTGCTGAATAAGCCGTCATGAATAGGTTTGTGCAACAAAGCCCTCTATAGCTCACGGCTTTTGGTTGTTGAGCTTTTTGAGTAGGTGATTGCTTATATTTTATCGTTTGTTTTGTTTTTTTAATAGCTGTATCAATAGCTGTATTGAAAGAGATGCTTGGAAGGATCTGTGCTGCTTCCAGGACATTACTGATCAATTTGGATTGGTATATCAAGTCATGGAGAATAAAGTTGTTGTTCTGGTCCTATATGTTGATAGACGAGGTAGGGTCTATAAAGGCATGCAATCAAATTGGCTCACGGCTTTTGGTTGTTGAGCTTTTTTGAGTAGGTGATTGCTTATATTTTATCGTTTGTTTTGTTGTTTCGATAACTGTATCAATAGCTGTATTGAAAGAGATGCTTGGAAGGATCTGTGCTGCTTCCAGGACATTACTGATCAATTTGGATTGGTATATCAAGTCATGGAGAATAAAGTTGTTGTTCTGGTCCTATATGTTGATAGACGAGGTAGGGTCTATAAAGGCATGCAATCAAATTGGCTCACGGCTTTTGGTTGTTGAGCTTTTTTGAGTAGGTGATTGCTTATATTTTATCGTTTGTTTTGTTGTTTCGATAACTGTATCAATAGCTGTATTGAAAGAGATGCTTGGAAGGATCTGTGCTGCTTCCAGGACATTACTGATCAATTTGGATTGGTATATCAAGTCATGGAGAATAAAGTTGTTGTTCTGGTCCTAGATGTTGATAGACGAGGTAGGGTCTATAAAGGCATGCAATCAAATTGGCTCACGGCTTTTGGTTGTTGAGCTTTTTGAGTAGGTAATTGCTTATATTTTATCGTTTGTTTTGTTGTTTCGATAACTGTATCAATAGCTGTATTGAAAGAGATGCTTGGAAGGATCTGTGCTGCTTCCAGGACATTACTGATCAATTTGGATTGGTATATCAAGTCATGGAGAATAAAGTTGTTGTTCTGGTCCTAGATGTTGATAGACGAGGTAGGGTCTATAAAGGCATGCAATCAAATTGGCTCACGGCTTTTGGTTGTTGAGCTTTTTGAGTAGGTAATTGCTTATATTTTATCGTTTGTTTTGTTGTTTCGATAACTGTATCAATAGCTGTATTGAAAGAGATGCTTGGAAGGATCTGTGCTGCTTCCAGGACATTACTGATCAATTTGGATTGGTATATCAAGTCATGGAGAATAAAGTTGTTGTTCTGGTCCTAGATGTTGATAGACGAGGTAGGGTCTATAAAGGCATGCAATCAAATTGGCTCACGGCTTTTGGTTGTTGAGCTTTTTGAGTAGGTGATTGCTTATATTTTATCGTTTGTTTTTGCTGTTTTAATAGCTGTATCAATAGCCGTATTGGAAGGGACATATTAAAAAAGGCCGCGGTGTACTTCGCAAGCCAGTCCAAATGAGGTACGCCTTTATTCAGGACAATCAGCAAATATAGCCGATCCGTTGTTTATGTTCAACTCTGGATGTTCATCACAGTGATTATTACGCATGGTTAAAGGTTAAAGCAACCAACCAGTAAAACTGCCAAGAAACGGCAACAACTCTTTGGGTAATTCTGGCTAGAATCTGGCTATCGCAAGATTCACTGTGATTTGAAAGATGTTGGTGAGAGTTACGGGATCAATCAGGTCTATCGGTTGATGAAAGCTAATTGTCTTAAATCATAGCGGGGTTATCGTAAACCTAGATCTCATGCTGGTAATACCGCTGTCGTTGCTGCAAACACTTTAGACCGACAATTTATCCAATTCATCCCAACCAACTGTGGGTGACTGAAATCACTTATATCCGTACGCATGAAGGCTGGTTATATCTTGCGGTGGTGATTGATTTATTTTCGCGTCTTGTGGTTGGCTGGTCGATGAAATCCAGAATCACCACAGACCTGCTTTTAAATGCATTATTGATGGCTTTGTGGCGAAGAAACCCAAAGAACAAAGTCCTGATTCATTCTGACCAAGGCAGTCAATACACCAGCCATGGGTGGCAGACATTTCTCAAGCATCATAATCTTGAAAGCAGTATGAGTCGGCGTGGAAACTGCCATTATAATGCTGTTACCGAGAGTTTCTTTCAGTTGTTAAAGCGAGAGAGGATCAAGATGGATATATGTGTCTAGAATTTTGGTGGCTATTCAGTCCAATAGAATAAAGACATGTTTTTAAACTGTTACCTCTATTTCTACAAAATTAATAAATGATTTTTTATGTTCCTTAGAACATGAATATAAATGAGAAAGGGTAGAGTTTTATAGATGGTTAATGAGTTCTAAGGCTCGTCAGAGCTTTAGAAGGAATGTTAATTAATTTTTATAATTCTTCTTTTAAGATAAAAATTTTTAACTAATTGATTACTATTATATTTATATCTAACTCAAGACAAGCTTTTGTCTTAGGACTATGTTTTACTATTTTAAAAGAAAGAGGTGGTCCCACTTGTTTGAACAACTAAAAGCTTATTTATAAGTGATGTTCTGCTCTAGTTAAGCTACCTTATTTTGTTGTGGTAGCTGGTCATAGTAAAACTCATCTGGAGTCATTTTGTCCAGACTCGAATGAGGTCGTTTCAAATTATAAAATTCAAAATATGCACTCAATTGCTTTTTCGCATCGGTGACACTGCTATAAGCTTTGAGATACACCTCTTCATATTTAACGCTCCGCCATAATCGTTCAATCATCACATTATCGACCCAACGACCTTTACCGTCCATGCTGATTTGGATGTCATTTGATTTTAACACTTCAATAAACGCATCACTGGTAAATTGACTGCCTTGGTCTGTATTAAAGACTTCAGGTCGGCCATATTTTTCAATAGCTTCATTTAATGTTTCTATACAAAATGCAACCTCCATACTAATCGATACGCTATGAGCAAGCACCTTACGGCTGTGCCAATCAATCACAGCACATAAGTAGACGAAGCCTTTTGCCATAGGGATATATGTTATATCCGTTGCCCACACTTGATTACTCCGTTGAATATTCAATCCTTTGAGCAGATAAGGATATTTACGGTGAGCTTCATTGGCCTGACTTAGATTTGGTTTACGATATAACGCATTAATGCCCATTTTCTTCATTAAAGTACGTGTATGACGTCGTCCTATATGATGTCCTTGACGGTTCAATAAATCACGCATCATACGGCTACCTGCAAAAGGGTATTGCATATGTAATTCATCAATACAGCGCATCAGCTTCAGATCTGATGCACTCACAGGTTTTGGGCGATAGTAATAACAACCACGGGAGACTTTCAGTAGCTTAGCTTGCTTAGATACTGAAATCTGAAGTGAGTCGTCGATTAACTTTTGTGGTTGAAGCGGCCCAGTTTCTTCAACACACCTTCTAAAAAATCAATTTCTAATGCCTGCTCACCGATTTTTGCATGTAGTTTTTTTAGATCAATGGGTGGTTCTGCTGGAGCTTTTGATTGATCGAAGGCTTGCGAGGAAGCCGAAATCAATTGATTTTTCCAGTCGATAATTTGGTTTTGATGAACATCAAATTCAGCACTCAATTCAGCAAGTGTTTTTTCTGCTTTAATTGCAGCAAGTGCTACCTTAGCTTTAAAGTCATTTGAATGATTTCTTCTTGGTCTACGTGCCATAAAATACTCCATATATCGATGTTTATAACATCATTTGGGGAGCAAAATATCACTTATAGGTGTTGTTCAAATTTACGGAGCCATCTCTGAACTCTTTGAATTTATAACTGTTGATAACTGCCTAAGCTCTTACACAATTTATTGTATAATATAAAGGGCTGTGGGAAAAAAAGTGTAAAGTATTTCTTGTAAACAATTGTTTTTATAGTAAATGTATATTTAATTTTCATTTCTAAAAAAAGTGTAAAATAATTATCTAATCAATCAAATCTTATTAGCTCGAAACTTTGCGAGCGTATAGCTAAATGCGCTAGCATTTTGATATACCGAGTAATAGTTTGAGCAAACAAACGACTGAACCAGTTTACTATAGAATGAGAGTAACAGAGTGCGTTAGTTGATCTCAAGACAAAATGCTATGTCCAAGAGAAACCCTTACACTTTTCTATCTTAGATAAGGGGGGTATGCTTAAAAAAGTGTATAGTTTGATTTTACACTTTTTTATATTGAAATATTATCAATCAAATACTTAAAAAGAGTAAACAATGGACTTGTGTGAAATAAAGTGTTGACATTGATTTATAATTTTGATACTGTTAATCACATAGGATAGAGGATTATCCCTCACTACTTCATATCCTGACAACATATAAATGACACTAAAAATTAAGACCTATTTAGGTAATCCGATAAATGAATTTACAAGATTTAGTAATAAATAATGCAGTAAAAATAGAGCAAGATGCTCAAGCAAATACAATAACAATTATAGCTAGTGATAGCTCCGAAAAACTTTCAAATCTAATTAAGGATTTTCCAGACAACTGTTATGTAAATAAACAAATTACAGGTTGTGGTGGTACAACATTAGTTATCCGTAATGCAAAAAATTATGTAGTTCTCGTTCCTTACATTAACCTACTTAAATCCAAATTAGCAGACAACCAAGGAATTGTTGATTTAATTGGCGTGTATGGTGATACCGAGAGAGAAGAAATAACAGAATATTTAAAAGACACTTCAAGTTCTAGAAAAATTGTTTGTACTTTTGACTCATTACCAAAACTCCTAACAACACCAGGCTTCAATCCAAAAGCATTTAAATTACTGATTGATGAAGCACATACACTTGTGAATTTAGGTAGTTTCAAAGCAGCTACTTGTGAATATGTACTTCAAAACTATAACAAGTTTGGTTCGTACGTTTTCTTAACAGCGACACCAACAAAACGTGAATATTTTCCTTCAGCACTCGAACATTTACCACTATGTACAATCGAGTGGGGTGATGTTAGACCGGTTAAATTTAACCTTCAAAAAATTGAACATGGCGTAGGTGTAAACAATGCTTTGTTTGGATTGTGCTATGATTATTTGATGGGAACAATTGAAGGCAATGCTCATATCTTCTATAACTCAGTGACAGAAATTGCATCTATCCTAAGTAAGTTGAAAGCCTTAGTTGATAAGGAAACAGGTAAGAATCTGTTTAATCCTGACGATATTAGAGTTGTATGTTCAAAATCAAATTCAAACCAAAAAACATTTAATAGTAAGCTTGGCTTGAAATGGGCAAAGATCAGTGACATCACTTCAGCCCCTGCAAAGATCAATCTGTATACTTCAACTGCTTTTGAAGGTGCAGACATCTTCGATGAAGAAGGACAAACCTACATCATCATTAATGGACTCCGTGATGCTACAAAAGTAGATTTCCATGTACTTGTACCTCAAATTTGTGGTCGTATTCGAAACACAAAATATAATGAACACATTAATCTATTAGTTGGAAATCTACCTGAAGCTGCAAGTTGTACAAAAGAAGAATGGATGCAGGAAGTTCAGAAACGTATCCAAGACAGCGAAGACGTTTTGAATGATATCAAAGAAGGTAAAATGTCAGATGCAGGACGTGAACAATTAAGAAAAGCTGCTGAAGATGACAAGTACACATTCAAAGATGAAAAAGGTGAACTGTATGTTTCAGACGTTGCATTGAAAGCTGAATTACAGGCATACGAAGCACTAGAAGCAACTTATGTGGTACGTGTTGTTGCAGGTGCTGAAGTTAATGAAGATGGATATTCTGCCTCATTTAGAGCTTTACTGACTGATGAAACAAAACATAAAGCATTCGCTCATAAACCTGAAGGTGTAGCTAAATTTTTATCAGGTCATAGCCAGTGCTTTTATGAAACGATGAAAGAATATTGTGAAGCAAGAGATGCAGATAATTCTAAAATTTATAAATTGGTTGATGCAAAGGATGACTATTTCAAAACTGCTTATGATGTTTTGACGCACGACACGATTAGAAAATTTGAATATAGAAAGTTACCAATTGAAAGAGCATTAAAGATTCAAGATGCACAGAAGGATAATGCAACTGAAATTCCGACTTTACTTAATTTGAAAAAGGATGAAGTTATTCTTCGTTCAGATATAAAAGTTCGTATTCAAGATGTTTATAATGAACTTAATATACCTGACAAAGCAAAAGCTACTGATATTGAAAAATGGTATAAAGTTAAAGATACTAGATTAAATACAAAGCCTGCTTTTAAAATAGTTAAAATGTTGTAATTAGAATAACTAAATACAAGTTTTTACATCATTTAATACCTCTAACAATACAGCTATTAAATGAACATCCAAGAGATTGTAGATTTAGTTCAATTAAGTCATGACATTGTTAAGATTTCCTCTATAGAAAGCATATTCATCACCTGCTGCAGTCCAATACGCTGTCAGGGTTTACCCTGGATCAGCCCTGTAATTTTCTAGGCTGAGTGCTACAGTTTCACTCTGGTGGATAAAGCTCAATGGAACTTGTCCTATTCCAATCGTCTGGCACAAAGCCAGACCACCAGGACTTTCATGCGATGGCCATGCTTATTACAGAATAGATAAGCGCAATGTGGTTTGATGTAGCCAAAGGCTCTCATCACCTATGCCATTGCAGTATCCATATCCGCATGCATGTCCATGGGCTGGAGAACGCTTGATTTCATCAATACAGATCATTTAATTATACTAGAGTAATATTTGATATTCAAAAGACTAAGCTATCTAGAGCATCTGCTGCAGTAGAATCCTAATGTGAGCAACAGTCTCTTGATTGCTGGCGGCGGTTCAGTTCTTCTTTTACTGGGGGCAAATGCAGCACTTTTAATAATGGAAACTATGGACGGTATTGAATAGCTAGAAAAAGCGGTGGTTCACCGGATGCTTACAGTTTGAAACGTACCATAAATTAATATTAAAACCAGATATATAAAAAGATATCAACCCGTATAGTTTAGTGCTTTAGAATCTGTATCACCCCCAGTTTAATGCGGCACATCACATCTATAACCTGTTACAAAATAAACAAATATTATTCTTGTAGACTTATATTAATCCTTTATACAATAGAGCTATTGTTACATCTATTTAGGTAGAAGAAGAAATGATAATTACCATTGCCAATCGTAAAGGTGGAGTAGGTAAGACAACACTGGCTACAAACCTTGCTGTAGCCTTGAGTAAGAAGGGGTCTATAGTCCTAGTTGATGCTGATGATCAACAGTCAGCTCTTAAATGGTCTAAGCGTAGAACTCAAAATCCTGTTTATACTGAATACCATACTGGTGATTTAAAGAAGATCCTTTTAGATCTTCAAAAGAAATATGACTATGTTTTATTAGACGTAGCTGGGCGTGACAGTGAAGAATTTAGATCTGCTCTTCAAGTCAGTGATAAGTTAATTGTTCCAACACAACCAAGCCAAGCCGATGTTGAAGTCCTTCCATTTGTATTGAAATTATTTAATACCTATCACAAGGTCAATGAAAAGCTTCAACCATATCTGGTTGTTAATAAAGCTCCATCAAATACAAGATCTACTGAAGTTGCAGATTCAATCGAACTGCTAGGAACACTTCCTAAATTCAAGTTATTAAACACCATTATCCGTGATCGTAAACAATTCCGTGATGCAACGATTCAAGGCTTGTCTGTAATGGAAATGGGTAGCTCTAAGGCTAGAGATGAATTTAATGATTTCTTGGTGGAGATCCTATAATGGTTAAAAATAAGAGTAAACCATCTTTAGGTTTTGGTGATGATCTTGAGGAAATTTTAGAGAATCCTGAAGCGACTGTAGATGATGCTAATGGTCAAGAAGTCGAATACACACGTAATTTAATGTACAAGATTATTCTCACTCCACACACCCAAGATGTGAAGAAACGCTTTCGTAAAGAGCACGGACGTTTAGCATCTGTACCTTTGTATTATGAGGAAGAGAAAGTTCTAAAAGAAGCAGCCGGATTCGTTGGTGAGTCTTTGAATGATTTTATTCGTGATGTAATTCTGAAAGAAGCAAAACGTGTTTTAGGTGCTGAAAAATATAACTTAACACTGGGTAAACCATTTAACCAAACTAAGGTTAAATTGAGTGAAGAGGAGCATCAAAAATTGAGTGAACAGCGCAAGGCTGAACGTAAGAAAAATAAATAATAAAAGTCCATCTCCTAACTTTATCTAACAATATATTAATTCATATAATATTTTCTAATTTCTTTGGTGTGTTCTGCCACTGAAAATTATTTGATTAGTGTACAAAATAGCTAACACAAACTAGCTGTAGTTTCGTAATAACACTAAATATAAAAAAAATGGAAGAATAATTTACTAAGTTATTGTTTTTAAGTTGATCCTTGTTTTATATGGGGGTGATAATAACTTCTGATTACTAGTTTTTACCTTAAATATACCGATTGAAAGATTCATTTAAAGGCTATGAATACATGAGTTTTACAGTTTGGCTAGGTCAGCATGAGTACTTTTCACAAGATTTAAGATCGACCATGAACGTGATTAAGTTATAGGGGATTGATGAAATAGTTTTTATGAATTTCTGGCTTTCTGGGCTGATTTTATCAAATTCATGTCTATGCAAAATTGCGACATATTTCTCGTGCTGGTAGTTATCCAGAGTTTGGTCTGCATCTATCCATAGTGCAGACCTTTTTTTGGTGACAGTTTTTTCTTAGTGATTTTCGATCTGGATGTAGTGATAGAGATGGCTCCGTAAATTTGAACAACACCTATAAGTGATATTTTGCTCCCCAAATGATGTTATAAACATCGATATATGGAGTATTTTATGGCACGTAGACCAAGAAGAAATCATTCAAATGACTTTAAAGCTAAGGTAGCACTTGCTGCAATTAAAGCAGAAAAAACACTTGCTGAATTGAGTGCTGAATTTGATGTTCATCAAAACCAAATTATCGACTGGAAAAATCAATTGATTTCGGCTTCCTCGCAAGCCTTCGATCAATCAAAAGCTCCAGCAGAACCACCCATTGATCTAAAAAAACTACATGCAAAAATCGGTGAGCAGGCATTAGAAATTGATTTTTTAGAAGGTGTGTTGAAGAAACTGGGCCGCTTCAACCACAAAAGTTAATCGACGACTCACTTCAGATTTCAGTATCTAAGCAAGCTAAGCTACTGAAAGTCTCCCGTGGTTGTTATTACTATCGCCCAAAACCTGTGAGTGCATCAGATCTGAAGCTGATGCGCTGTATTGATGAATTACATATGCAATACCCTTTTGCAGGTAGCCGTATGATGCGTGATTTATTGAACCGTCAAGGACATCATATAGGACGACGTCATACACGTACTTTAATGAAGAAAATGGGCATTAATGCGTTATATCGTAAACCAAATCTAAGTCAGGCCAATGAAGCTCACCGTAAATATCCTTATCTGCTCAAAGGATTGAATATTCAACGGAGTAATCAAGTGTGGGCAACGGATATAACATATATCCCTATGGCAAAAGGCTTCGTCTACTTATGTGCTGTGATTGATTGGCACAGCCGTAAGGTGCTTGCTCATAGCGTATCGATTAGTATGGAGGTTGCATTTTGTATAGAAACATTAAATGAAGCTATTGAAAAATATGGCCGACCTGAAGTCTTTAATACAGACCAAGGCAGTCAATTTACCAGTGATGCGTTTATTGAAGTGTTAAAATCAAATGACATCCAAATCAGCATGGACGGTAAAGGTCGTTGGGTCGATAATGTGATGATTGAACGATTATGGCGGAGCGTTAAATATGAAGAGGTGTATCTCAAAGCTTATAGCAGTGTCACCGATGCGAAAAAGCAATTGAGTGCATATTTTGAATTTTATAATTTGAAACGACCTCATTCGAGTCTGGACAAAATGACTCCAGATGAGTTTTACTATGACCAGCTACCACAACAAAATAAGGTAGCTTAACTAGAGCAGAACATCACTTATAAATAAGCTTTTAGTTGTTCAAACAAGTGGGACCACCTCT